>NZ_JBEZUT010000405.1:0-6735 GCF_040636595.1 Kitasatospora sp. NPDC036755 | reverse complement strand
GGCCGCCCCGCGAGCGGCGGACGGCCCGCGGCCCGCGGATCGCGGATCGCGGATCGCGGATCGCGGATCGCGGATCGCGGATCGCGGATCGCGGATCGCGGATCGCGGAGGTTTCGCGACGCCCGCCCCGGAAAGCCGCTCCGGCGAAGACCCGGCGACGAAGACCCTGCGACGATGCGAGGCTGCCATGACCGCGTTCGGCTACTTCCTGTCCTGCGAGGAGTTCACCCCCGCCCAGCTGGTCGAGCAGGCGCGGCTGGCGGAGCGGGCCGGCTTCACCCGGCTGGCGATCTCCGACCACTTCCACCCGTGGAACGACGCCCAGGGCAACGCCCCCTTCGTCTGGGGTGTGATCGGCGCGCTGTCGCAGGCCGTCCGGCTGCCGGTGACCACCCTGGTCACCTGCCCGACGGTGCGACTCCACCCCGCCGTGACGGCGCAGGCGGCGGCCACGGCGGAAATGAAGGTGTGCTGGTCGGAGGAGCGTGAGCGGGCGGTCAAGACCGTCCACCGGCTCTGGCGGACGGAGCTGCTGCCCGGCGAACTCGCCCAGGTGCTGCCCACGCCCCGCCACTTCGAGCAGGCCACCGAACTGGTGACCGAGGAGATGGTGGCCCGCTCGGTGGTCTGCGGCGACGATCCGCAGGAGCACGCCAACCAGCTGCGCGCCTACGTCGGCGCCGGGTTCGACGAGGTGTACGCCGACCAGATCGGCCAGGAGCAGGAGGGGTTCTTCGACTCCGGGGGGCCGGAAACACGGCACCGGGGGAAAGTCAGTCGGACTCCTGCGGTTCGTCGGTCCAGCCGGTGGCGTCGTGGTCCTCCAGTTCCTCCCGCAGCCAGGCCAGCGTGGAGCTGAGCAGCCGGGAGACGTGCATCTGGGAGACGCCGATCCGCTCGGCGATCCGGGACTGCGTCCAGCCGTCCCAGAACCGCAGTTTGAGGACGGTCTGCTCGCGTTCGGGCAGCCGGGCCAGCAGCGGGCGCACGGCGATCCGGAAGTCGGCGAGTTCGATGCCGGGATCGCAGTCACCGAGCCGGTCCAACAAGGAGCTGCCGCTCTCGTCGGTGTCCCGCTCACGCAGCGCGTCCAGGGAGTTGGGGCGGCAGACCCGGCCCGCTATCAGGCCCTCGGTGGCCTGTTCGACGGTGAGGTGGAGCTCCTCGGCGATCTCCTCGGGCCGTGGGAGGCGGCCGAGCTCCTGTTCCAGGCGGTCGGAGCCCCGGGCGACGCAGAGGTAGACCTCCTGCATGCTGCGCGGGACCCGCACCGGCCAGGAGGTGTCGCGGAAGAACCGTTTGATCTCGCCGGTGATGGTGGGGATGGCGTAGGTGACGAACTCGACGCCTCGCCCGGGATCGTAGCCGTCGACGGCCTTGATCAGGCCGATCGTGCCGACCTGGAGGATGTCCTCCATGTCCTCGGCGCGGTGGCGGAAGCGGGCGGCGATGAAGCGCACCAGCGGCATGTTGAGCTCGATGATCGTGCCGCGGACGTAGCTGTAGGCGTGGGACTCGCGGGCCAGCGCGGCCAGCCGGTCGAACAGCGCGTCGCTCAGTTCGCGGGCCTCGGTCTTCCCCATCCGGCGCAGCTCGGCCGGCGTCGGCCTCGGCGGGAGATCAGACGGCTCGGACGGCTCGGACAGCTCGGACGGCTCGGACGGCGGGTCCGGAGCCGTCTCGACGGCGTCACGACGGACTGGTTCCAGGTGGACGGACACGGGACTTCTCCTGGGTAGCGGGGTGGACGCCCTGCATCCGTGCGAGCGGCGCTCGCACGTGGGCTTCTTCCCAGGACCTGTGCCCGGCTTCTTCAAGCGCGGCCCCGGTGACACCGCGAACGGTGCCGGAGCGGCCGGATCGCTCGACGGCCGCTGCACGGACCTCCTACCCCACACACGACACGAAATTCGTGTTTCATCCGTTTTTCTGCGATTCGTCCGGGTACCCGCGCCTTCGCGCCGAGCGGAGCGGCGGCCGGCCGCGACATGCCGCCGGGGCGGCGGCCGCGCAGGAGCAGCAGGCGGAGGTGGTCACCGTGGCGGCACCGGACACCGGTCCCGACCGCCCTGTCCCCGGTCACCGGACCGGCCGCCGGGAGTCGCCCGACGAACGGGCGGACCGGCGCTGGACCGACCTGCTCCAGGAGGTGCGGGTCGCCCAGACCGGCTCCCAGGTGCTGTTCGGGTTCCTGCTGAGCGTCGTCTTCATGCCGCGCTTCGCCCAGCTCGGCGGCTTCGACCGGGGGCTGTACGTGGTCACCGTCGTCCTCGGAGCACTGGCGACCGGCTCACTGGCGGCCCCGGTCGCCTACCACCGGATCTTCGCCGGCCACCGGCTGAAGCCCCAGCTCGTCGATGCGGCGGCCAGACTGGTGGCCATCGGCCTGCTGCTGCTCGCGCTGACCATCGGCTCCGCCCTGCTGCTCCTGCTGCGGACGGCGATCGGACCGGCGCTCTCCGGCTGGATCACCGGGGCGGTCATGTTCTGGTTCGTGTCCTGCTGGCTGCTGATCCCCCTGCGGCACCTGCACCGGCGCGACGGACGGTGCGACGGGCCGCCGGAGGACGGCCCCGGCCGGGGCGCGCACCCCTCGGGTTTCAGCGGGGACGGCCGGGCCAGACGCCCGTCATGAGGATCCGCACCCGTTCGGAACCACGCACCGTCGTCATCACCGGCGCGACCGCCGGAATCGGCCGGGCCTGCGTCGGCGCCTTCGCCACCGGGGGCGACCGGCTGGTGCTGGTCGCCCGGGGCCCGGCCGGACTGCGCGCCGCCCCGGCCGAGGCCCGGGCCGCCGGCTCGCCGGTGCGCACCGTCCTGGCCGACGTGGCCGACCCGGAGGCCTGCGAGGCCGTCGCCGACCGCGCCGAGGCCGCGTTCGGGCCGATCGACGTCTGGGTCAACGACGCCTTCGCCTCGGTCTTCGCGCCCTTCACCGAGATCAGCCCGGCCGAGTTCCGCCGGGTCACCGACGTCACGTACCTCGGGTACGTCAACGCCACCCGTGCCGCGCTGCGCCGGATGCTGCCGCGCGACCACGGCACGGTCGTGCAGGTCGGCTCGGCGATCGCCTACCGGGGCATCCCGTTGCAGACCGCCTACAGCGGCGCCAAGCACGCCATCCAGGGGTGGCACGAGGCCCTGCGCTGCGAACTGCCGGCCAGTGGCACGGCGGTGCGGGTGACGATGGTCCAGATGCCCGCCGTCAACACCCCGCAGTTCGACTGGGTGCTCAACCGGCTGCGCGGCCGCGCCCGGCCCGTCGCGCCCGTGTACCAGCCCGAACTCGCCGCCCGCGCCGTCTTGTTCGCGGCGGACCACCCCGGGCGGCGGGAGTACTGGGTGGGCGGCAGCACCGTCGCCACCCTGGTCGCCAACGCGCTCGCGCCCGGCCTGCTCGACCGCTACCTCGCCCGCACCGGCATCGACGCCCAGCAGGAGGACGGCCCCGGGCGGGCGGAGGACCTCGCCAACCTGTGGACGCCCTCGGACGCTTCCGTCGACCACGGCGCGCACGGCCGCTTCGACGACGAGGCCCGGGAGCGCAGCGCGCAGCTGTGGGCCTCCCGGCACCACGGCCTGCTCGCCGTCGGCGGTGCGGCGCTGCTCGGTGCCGCCGCGGGTTCGCTCGCCCGGCGGCGGTGACGCCGGTCCTTCACACGCGGCATCCCGCTGTCCGATGCCCGATGTCCGGCCGCGTGGCATGGAACGGCCGTCACCGGGCAAGCGCGGCACAGCACACGAAACGCCTCGAAACGAGAGGAGTCACCCCATGGGCGCCGACGACAAGCTGCGCAACGCCGCCGAGAAGGCTCACGGCAAGGCCAAGGAGGCCGTCGGACGGGCGACGGGCGACCGCGCGATGGAGGCCGAGGGCCGCGGCAAGCAGGTCAAGAGCGACCTGAAGCAGGCCGCCGAGAAGATCAAGGACGTCGGAAAGGACTGAACACGGTGAGCGACCAGGACCAGCCCGTCCCGAAGGACCCCCCGGTGCCGGTGGAGACCCCCGAGTCCCGGATGACCGGTGAGGGCGCGCCTCCGGTTCCTCCCCCCGAGGAGGAGGGACCGGAGGACGAGTCGACCGAGCCGGCCCACGAACCGGAACCCCACGAACCGCCCGACTAGAAGCGTGTCTTGCGGCCCCGGACCGATCATCGGAGGTTCCGGTCCCGCGCTCGGGCGAACGGGTGGTCCGCCACGGCGATCCCGCGCGCGACGGCGTTGCGCGCGGGACGCCGTCACCCCCGGGGGGTACACCTGGGGCCGCTCGCCGCACCAGCGGCGCGATCCTGACGGCCGGACGGGGGTGGCGGGATGCGGACGGTGGCCGAACTCCTGCTCTGGTGGGGGCTGTTGCTCCTGCTGAACATCGTATTCATCAGCTCGGTGACACCGCTCGAGGTGACCGTGGGCGGCGGCATCGCCGTTCTCGGGGCGCTCGGCGCGGTGGCCGTGCGGCGCGTCTCCGGCGCTACCCCGGGAGGTGCGGCCCGCATCGGCCCGGCGCTCCTGGCCCTCCCTCGGACGCTGCTGGCCGACACCGGCCGGCTGGCGCTCGCCGTCGTCTCCCCGCGCCACCGCGGCTCCGGCTTCCGGGCCGTCCGGCTCGCACCCGGCACCGGGCCCGCCTGGGCGGCCGCCCTGCTGTCCTCCACCCCCGGCGCCTACGTCGTGGACGTCGACGGCCAGACCCTGCTCGTGCACGCCCTCGGCCATGAACCCTCCTCCCTGGAAAGCGCGTTGACGGAGGCGTCCGAGTGAACGCCTGGCTGCTGGCGGCGGCCGTCCTGGCCGTCGGCGGGATCGCCCCGTGCCTGCTGCTCGGGCTGTCCGGCGCGACCCGGCGGCGCCTGGCCGGACTGAACCTCGCCGCGGTGGTGACCCCCGTCGTCCTACTGCTGCTCGCCCAGGGCTTCGGCCGACCCTCCTACACCGACCTGGCGCTCGACCTCGCCGTACTGGCGCCCGCCGGGACCCTGGTGTTCACCCGCTTCCTCGCCGGGGAGGAGCGCTGATGGGCCGGCACGCCGTGGCCCTGGCGCTGCTCTGGGCGGGCACCGCCGCGCTGCTGCTCTCCGCCGCCGCGCTCTCCGTACTCCCCGGCCGGTACCTGCGCCTGCACGCCCTCTCCCCCGCCGCGCTGCTCGGTGCCCCGCTGGTCGCGCTCGCCCTCGCCGTGGACACCGGGCCCGGCCGGGCGGCGGTCAAGCTCCTGGTGATCGGCCTGCTGGTGGCCACCGGCGGCACCGTCACCACCATGGCCGTCGCCCGGGCCACCCGCCGCTCGGAGACCGGCCGATGACCGACGCCCTGACCGTCATCACCCTGCTGCTCACCGGCGTCACCGCCACCACGGCCGCGCTCACCCGCGACCCCGTCCGGCAGGCCGCCGTCCTCGCCCTGCTCGGGCTGAGCCTCGCACTGCTCTTCACCGTGCTCCAGGCCCCCGACGTCGCGCTCTCCCAGCTCGGCGTCGGCAGCGCGATCACCCCGCTGCTGATCCTGCTGACCGTCCGCCGGGACCCCAGGCGCGGCACCGGCGGCCTCCACCGCGCCCTCGTCCTGCCGCTGCGCCGCCTGCACTCCGGCCTCCTGGGCGACTACATCGCCTGGCTGGCCGTCGGCCTGGCGGCCCTGCTGGTGACGATCGCCGCGCAGCTCTGAGCGCGCACCGCGGCCGTGCCGGCGGCTCCGGCCGCCTGCCGGCGGCCACGCGCACCGTTCGTTCCCGAAGGTCCACGTCGTCCCACGCGAGCACGGAAGGACGATCGGTCCACCGTCAAGTGCGCGCCGAACAACGCCACTTGAGGCGATTCGAGACACATCCTAAGCTTGACGGATGATCGACAACGCACACCGGCCCGACGAGCTCGGCGCCGTCACCAGCAGGCATCCGGTGGCCAACGGCAAGCGGTGGGTGAACGCCTCCTGGGCCCTGGGCATCGGCGTCCCGGTGGGCTGGTTGGGCCTGTGGGGAGCGTCCGCCGTCGGCGACGAGGGATCGACCGGGGCCAACAAGGCGGTGGGCGTGCTCATCGGCCTCGGCCTGGCCGGACTCTACATCGGGGTGATCCAGGCCCTCCGGGCCGTACGCGGCGGACCGAAGGAGTACTTCGAGGTCCGCGAGCACGGTCTGGTCCACGGCTCCCGGCGCGGGCCCACGGTCGTCGCCTGGGAGCAGGTCACCGCGATCACCATCCGGACCGCCGAGCGGGAGACCGGCCTCGGCCGGCAGCTTGGCAGCGGCTACCGGTGCGTGCTCCGCCTCACCGACGGCCGGCGGATCCGGGTGGACGGGCTGGCCCAGCGGCACGGCTCGCTGGGCCTCGCGGTGCTCGGGAACTGCCCGCACGCGAGCCGGCTCACCGGTGACGAGTGGCTGCAGAAGGCGGCGGGCTGGCTGCTCGCCGCGGGCGCGGCCTGCCTGGCCGCGGCCGTCGCGATGGTCCTCGTCATCGTGGGCCATCCGGACAGGACGGTCACCGACCCCGGCGGCATCGGCCTCAGCCACGACGTCCCCGGTCTCAGCGACGGTCAGCTGTACCTGCTCAGCGGCGGAATCCTCGTCTGCGTGATCGCCGGCGTCACCTGCCTCGCCCTGTTCGTCCGGGCCCGGATGACGCGCGGCTGACGCGACCGCCGGCAGCCGTCCGACGCGCGAGCGCCGTGGCGGCGGCTCGCCGCGACGGCCGGGCGGCCGGCGGGGCGGCCCCCGCGGGGTCCAACGCCCGC
>NZ_JBEZUT010000404.1:0-6785 GCF_040636595.1 Kitasatospora sp. NPDC036755 | reverse complement strand
GCGGCCGGCGCCGTGACCTCCGCCGCGGGCACCGGCACCGCCGTCGCCACGGGCCGGCGTCGGCCCACCGAGCCGGTCCGCCGGGCCAGCACCACGTACCCGAGCGCGGTCAGCGTCCCGACCGCCCCGCAGGCCGTCCAGAGCACCACCGGTCCGGCGTGCTGGAGCAGCAGCCCGCCGCCCGCCGGGCCGAGGAACGAGGCGAGCGACCAGGAGAGGCTGTGCACGCCCTGGTAGCGGCCGCGTCCGTGGGTCGGCGCCAGTTCGGCGACCAGGCCCATCATCACCGGCGTGTTGAGGATCTCGCCGACCGTCCAGACGGCCACCGAGAGCGCGAACAGCCAGGCCGAGGAGCCGGCCAGCGCGGCCAGTCCGAAGCCCCAACCGGTGAGCAGGCAGCTGGTGATCAGCAGCCCGGTCCGCGAGCGGCCCTGCATCCACCGGGTGAGCGGGATCTGGAGGACCACGATCAGCAGCCCGTTCAGGCCGATGACCAGGCCGTACTCGGTGGAGGTGATGCCGGAGGCGCCCATGTCCACGGCGAGCGTGGTGCTGCCCTGCTGGAAGACCAGCGCGAGCAGCAGGGTCAGGCCGACCAGCGCCATGAACGGGGCGTCCCGGAACACCGAGCCCAGGCCGATCCGTGGTTCCGCCGGGCCGTCCGTCCGGTCGTCCGGGAGCTGCGGCCTGGTCTCCGGGATCCGGACGAAGATCACCACCGCGCAGACCAGGGTGGAGAGCGCGTCCAGCAGGAAGAGCGTGAGGTAGCCGTGGGTGGCGATCAGGCCGGCCAGCGCGGCCGAGAGGCCGAAGCCGATGTTGATCGCCCAGTAGTTCAGCGAGTACGCGCGGACCCGGTCCTCGGCCGGCACCAGGTCGGCGATGATCGCCGAGGTGGGCGGGCGGGTGGCGTTGTTGCACAGGCCCACCAGGAAGGCCACCGCGGCGATCGCCACCTGGCCGTCCGCGAAGCCGAGCACGGCGGTGAACAGCGCGGTGCCGAGCTGGGCGGCGACCAGGGTGGGGCGGCGGCCGATCCGGTCGGCCAGCACGCCCGCGCCGATCGCGGCGACGGCCGAACCGAGGCCGAACAACGAGGCCACCAGGCCCGCGTAGGAGGCCGAGTAGCCCCGGTCGACGGTCAGGTACAGGGCCAGGAACGTCACCACGAACGCGCCGAGCTTGTTCACCAGGGTGCTCACCCAGAGCCACCAGAACTCCCGCGGCAGCCCGCCCACCGTCTCGTGCACGAGTCTTCGGAACCGGGGGTTGGTGACCAGGGGGACGAGCATGTGGGGGCTCCCGTGGGCAGGCGTCCGCCGAGCGGTTCGGCAGGCCCGGTCAGCCGACGCATGTAAGTGTCAGATGCGCGGGTCACACATTACACAGCGACGGAAGGTCCCCACCAGGGGTTTTCCGGCCCCCACTAAGCTGGGGGCCATGGCTGACACGACGTACCGACTCATCCTGCTCCGCCACGGCGAGAGCCAGTGGAACCAGAAGAATCTGTTCACCGGTTGGGTCGATGTCGACCTCAACGAGAAGGGCGAGAAGGAGGCCGCCCGCGGCGGCGAGCTCCTGGCCGCCGAGGGTCTGCTCCCCGACGTGCTGCACACCTCGCTGCTGCGCCGCGCGATCCGCACCTCCCAGATCGCCCTGGACAAGGCCGACCGGCACTGGATCCCGGTCAGCCGCAGCTGGCGGCTGAACGAGCGCCACTACGGTGCGCTCCAGGGCAAGGACAAGGCCCAGACCCTGGCCGAGTTCGGCGAGGAGCAGTTCCAGCTGTGGCGCCGCTCGTACGACACCCCGCCGCCGGTGCTGGCCGACGACGCCGAGTACTCGCAGGCCGGTGACGCCCGCTACGCCGAGATCCCGAGCGAGCTGCGTCCGCGCACCGAGTGCCTGAAGGACGTCGTCGAGCGGATGCTCCCGTACTGGTACGACGCGATCGTCCCGGACCTCGCCGCCGGGAAGACCGTCCTGGTCACCGCCCACGGCAACAGCCTTCGCGCGCTGGTCAAGCACCTCGACGGCGTCTCCGACGAGGCCATCGCCGGCCTGAACATCCCGACCGGCATCCCGCTGGTGTACGAGCTGGACGCGGACTTCAAGCCCCTCACCCCGGGCGGCCGCTACCTCGACCCGGACGCCGCCGCGGCTGCCATCGAGGCGGTCAAGAACCAGGGCAAGAAGTAGGCCACTTGCCGCTACGGCCCCGCCGCCCGGTCGGACCGGGCGGCGGGGCCTTCGTTCGTTTTCGGTCGGTTCGGGGTCAACCTGCTTGCCTGGTCGGCGAGTTGGGTAGGCGGGAAAATGGTTCAGACCATTGACGGTCGCCGTCGGCGGCTCCTACCGTGAGGGCACCGGACTGGCGCAGGCATGCCAGGATCTCCCCGTCCGGGCCGCCGCACCCCCACGCGCGCGCGTCTGCGCCCCCGGCGCACACTCCATCCACCCCCACGGAGGAGCACCATGCGCACACGCCACATCGTCGGGGCGGCCGTCGCCGCGCTGGCGATCCCGCTGACCCTGGCCTTCCCGGCCTCGTCCCACGGCTGGATCTCGACCCCGCCCAGCCGGGCCGCGCTCTGCGACACCCACGTGGACGGCGTCCCGTGGGACTGCGGCGACATCCAGTGGGAGCCGCAGAGCGTCGAGGGCCCCAAGGGCTTCCCGGCACTCGGTCCCTCGGACGGCACCATCTGCGCCGGCGGCAACGCGCGCTTCGCCGAGCTGGACGACCCGCACGCGGGCGCCTGGCCGACGACGCCGGTGACGGCGGGCCAGCAGCTCACCTTCACCTGGAAGTTCACCGCCCGGCACGCGACCTCGGACTTCCGGTACTACATGACCAGGCCGGGCTACGACGCGAGCCAGCCGGTCACCCGGGCCAACCTGGACCTGACGCCCTTCCTGACCGTCCCGTTCGGCGGGGTGCAGGTGCCGAGCACGCTCAGCCACACCGCGACCATCCCGAGCGGGCGGACCGGCCACCAGGTGGTCGTCGCGGTCTGGAACATCGCCGACACCCCGAACGCCTTCTACTCCTGCACCGACGTCACGTTCTGACGCCCCCGGGGGCACACCCGGGGGCACGCGCGCGGGCGCCCGCGCGGGCGCGCCACGGAACCCCCGCGGACACGGACGAGGTGCACGGCCGCCGGAAGACCGTGCACCTCGGGGGCGCCTCGCGCGGGGGCCGCTCAGTGGCCACCGCAGCAGCCGCCGTCGGCGCCGCCGCACTGGCAGGGCGCGCCGGACTGGCAGCCGCAGCCGCAGCCCGGGCCGCAGCCGCAGCCGGCGGCGAGGACGGGGAGCAGCTTCGGGGCGGGTGGCTCGACGGTGTCGTGGGCGGTTGCCGGTCGGGTCGGGTGGGCCTTCATCGAGCTTCCCTCCTTGTGACGGGCACAGTCCTGTGCCCCCAATGTCGAGTGAAACCGCCGAACGGAGGGGGCGTCAACGGGCGCGCGGTGGTGGGGCGCACGGGAGACCGTGCGCCCGCACCACCCTCGTCACGGGTTTACTCACCCCTCGGGGTGAGCCGCCGGCACCACGACCGGCGGTCAGTCGACCGGCGCGGCCTCGGCTGCCTCGGTGGCGGCCACGAACTCCGCCACGTGCTCCCCCGTCACCAGGTACACCACGCGCTTGGCGACCGACACGGCGTGGTCCGCGAAGCGCTCGTAGTAGCGGCCGACCAGGGTGATGTCGACGGCGGTCTCGATGCCGTGGTGCCAGCGCTCGTCGATCAGGTGCGACAGCAGCTCGCGGTGCAGGGTGTCGATCGCGTCGTCGTCCTGCTCCATCTCCAGCGCCTTGTCGACGTCCTTGGTGGCGATGACCAGGCCGGCCTTGGCCACCAGGCGCTGGGCGAGCTGGCCCATCTCCAGGACGGTGGAGTGCAGGTCGCTCGGCACGGCGGTGTCGGGGTAGCGCATCCGCGCGACCTTGGCGACGTGCCGGGCGAGGTCGCCGCAGCGCTCCAGGTCGGCGCTCATCCGCAGCGACGTGACGACGATGCGCAGGTCGGTGGCGACCGGCTGCTGGCGGGCGAGCAGGTCGATGGCCCGGTTCTCCAGCTCGTGGTGCAGCTCGTTGACCTTCTCGTCGGCGGCGATCACGCTCTCCGCCAGCGCCAGGTCCGCGTCGAGGAGTGCGGTGGTGGCGCGGCCCATCGCAGAGCCGACCAGCCGGGCCATCTCGACCAGGCTGTCGCCGATCGCATCGAGTTCCTCGTGGTACGCGTCGCGCATGTTCTCTCCTCAGTAGCTGTGTCGGTGGCGGTGCCGACCGGTCAGCCCGTCCGACCGTCGTTCCGGTGTCCGGGTGACCGCTGCTGGTGGCGCGCATCGTACGCGCACACCCGAGCCGGTGGCCGCTGTTCGGCACACCGATCTCTCCCACACGGGCTGCGTGGCCAACTTTCGGCCGTCAGGGCGACGGAGCACGGCCGCTCCGGTGAATCGGCGGCCACTTGAAGGTGAATTCTCGGCAACGCGTGGTCGATGCCTTGATCGAGCGCTTGGGGACTGCCCTGGCCGTACGCTTACGCTGGCCACATGGACGTGAACGTGGCCGCCGCCGCTGCCTGTGCCATAGCCGGGCTCGGCGTAGGCCTCACCGCCTCCATCGCCTTCCGCTGGAGCGAGCGCGAGCAGGCCAAGGGCAAGTACAGCGGAACCGGCGGCAGGAACCTCGGCCGGTACCAGCCGCTGGGCACCGGCAATCCCGAGCCGCCGCTGCCGCCGGGGGTCGACACCGTGCTGTCCGTGCTCCGCTCCTGCGCGATCGTGCTGGGCGAGGGCGACGAGGTGGTCAAGGCCAGCTCGGCGGCGTACGCGATGGGCCTGGTGCGCGGCGGTGCCGTCGCCGTGGACCAGATGCTCTCGCTGGCCCGCTCCACCCGCAGGGACGGCGAGATCCGCCAGGTCGAGCTGGAGGTGCCCCGGCCGGGCGCGGCCCGCGCGGCGGAGCCGCTCGCGGTCTCCGTCCGGGTCGCCCCGCTGGGCTCCCGGCTGGTGCTGGTGCTGGTCGAGGACCAGACCGAGCGGCGCCGGGTCGAGGCCGTCCGCCGGGACTTCGTGGCCAACGTCAGCCATGAGCTCAAGACCCCGGTCGGCGCCCTGTCGCTGCTCTCCGAGGCGGTCGTCGACGCCTCCGACGACCCGGAGGCGGTGCAGCGCTTCGCCGGCCGGATGCAGGTCGAGGCGGCCCGGCTGGCCAGTCTGGTCCAGGAGATCATCGACCTCTCCCGGGTCCAGGACGACCGGCTGATGATCGACCCGGAGCCGGTCGCGGTGGACGAGCTGATCGCCGAGGCGATCGACCGCTGCCGCCAGCAGGCCGCCGCCAAGCAGATCCTGATCGCGGCCGGCGGCATCGCCGGCCTCTACCTCCACGGCAACCGCGGCCAGCTCGCCGCCGCGCTCGGCAACCTGGTCGAGAACGCCGTCAACTACAGCCCGCCGCGCACCCGGGTGGCCATCGCCACCCGGCGGATCTCCAGCGCCGCGGCGCTCGGGGAGGCGGACGGCGAGCTCATCGAGATCTCGGTCACCGACCAGGGCATCGGCATCTCCGAGAAGGACCGCGAGCGGGTCTTCGAGCGGTTCTACCGCGTCGACCCCGCCCGCTCCCGGGCGACCGGTGGCACCGGCCTGGGCCTGTCCATCGTCAAGCACGTCGCGGCCTCGCACGGCGGCACCGTCTCGGTGTGGAGCGTCGAGGGCCAGGGCTCCACCTTCACCGTCCGCCTGCCCGCCGGGCAGGCCCCCGGGGAGGACGAGTCCGAGAACGCGTTCGACGACGAGCCGGACCGCACGCCGGGCGGCGACCCCGCCGGCCCCGCCGCCGCACCCCGCACCCTCACCACGGACCGTACGGACCGTTCGCTCCCCGCCGGGGAGCGGGAACAACACCTGTCAGACACAACCCCTCAGCTTGCCCCGGAGGCCTGATCGTGACCCGAGTACTGGTGGTCGAGGACGAGGAGTCGTTCAGCGACGCCCTCTCGTACATGCTCCGCAAGGAGGGCTTCGAGGTGGCCGTCGCCGCCACCGGCCCCGACGCCCTGGAGCAGTTCGAACGCAATGGTGCCGACCTCGTCCTGCTCGACCTGATGCTGCCGGGCCTGCCCGGCACCGAGGTCTGCCGCCAGCTCCGGGTGCGGTCCAACGTCCCGGTGATCATGGTGACCGCGAAGGACAGCGAGATCGACAAGGTCGTCGGTCTGGAGATAGGCGCTGACGACTACGTCACCAAGCCGTACTCCACCCGCGAGCTGGTCGCGCGGATCCGCGCGGTGCTGCGCCGCCGCGGCGAGGACGGCGGCGCCGGCGACAACGGCGGCGGCCCGGGCGCCCTGGAGGCGGGCCCGGTCCGGATGGACGTGGACCGCCACGTGGTGACCGTGGACGGCGCCAAGGTCGACCTGCCGCTCAAGGAGTTCGACCTGCTGGAGATGCTGCTGCGCAACGCGGGCCGGGTGCTCACCCGGATGCAGCTGATCGACCGGGTCTGGGGCGCGGACTACGTGGGCGACACCAAGACCCTGGACGTCCACGTGAAGCGCCTGCGGGCCAAGATCGAGCCGGACCCGGGCGCGCCGCGCTACCTGGTCACCGTTCGCGGCCTGGGTTACAAGTTCGAGCCGTAAACCGCCCCGAACACGCGGAAGGCCCCCGCCGGCAGCAGCCGGAGGGGGCCTTCGCGTCGCTCCGGCGGGCCCGGGCGGGCCCGCCGGGGGCGGGGTGGGGCGTCAGTGGGCGGCCGGGGCCGATCGG
>NZ_JBEZUT010000403.1:0-6786 GCF_040636595.1 Kitasatospora sp. NPDC036755 | reverse complement strand
GGGGGCGGCGCTTCCCCCAACCGGGGTGGGTGTTTTGTACCTTTAGCCGGCCGGGGGGGGGGGGGGGGGGCCCCCCCCGCCCCCCGCCCCCTCCCGTCCCGCTCCGTCGCTCAGATCTCCCGCAGGTACTCCGTCATCACCTGGAGGAACCGTTCCGGCTCCTCCAGGTTCGGCATGTGGCTCGACTCCTCGAACAGCTCCCAGCGCACGTCGCCGATCCGGTCCAGGAACGGCTCCAGCGTCGCGGGCGTCGCCTCGTCGTGGCGGCCGGAGACGACCAGGGTCGGCACGTCGATCCGGTCGCAGGCGTCCTCCACCGACCAGTCCTTCAGCGTGCCGACGACGTGGAACTCGCTCGGCCCGTTCATCGTGTAGTAGACGGTCGGGTCGTTGTACACCTCGTAGAACGAGGCGAGGTAGTCGCGCGGCCAGGGCGTCAGCCGGCAGACGTGGCGCTCGTAGAAGACCCGCATCGCCTCCTGGTACTCGGGGTCGCCGGTGGTGCCCGCGCTCTCGTGGCGGCGCAGCGTGTCGTCGACGCCGGGCGGCAGCTGGGCGCGCAGCTCCGCCGCCGCCCGGAGCCAGAGCGGGTACGAGGCGGGGGCGTTGGCGATGACCAGGCCGCGCAGGCCGGCCGGTCGGCGGCCGGCGTGGGCGGTGGCGAGCAGACCGCCCCAGGAGTGGCCGAACAGGACGTAGTCGCCGCCGATGCCGAGGTGGCCGATCAGGTTGTCGAGCTCGTCGAGGAAGAGCTCGGGGGTCCAGAAGTCGGCGCCCCGGTCCGGCAGGTGGGTCGATCCGCCGTTGCCCAGCTGGTCGTAGTGGACGACCGGGACGCCCGCCGCCTCTGCCAGCAGGGAGAGGTTGAGCAGGTAGTCGTGGGTGCTGCCGGGGCCGCCGTGGACGACCACGAGGGCCGGCCCGCCGCCGAGTTCGCCGGTGACCCGGTACCAGGTCTCGTGGTCGCCGAAGGGTGCGGTGGCCTTGGTCGTGGGAGGCGGGTTGGGAGGCAGTGTCGTCACGCCGTGAGGCTACGAGGGGGAGGTCGGCGGGCCTACCCCTAGGCACCCCAGAGGGGCCCCGGCCAGCCGGTTCACGCCCCTCCGCCCCGGATTAGGGGGACCGGCCCGGCCGTGCCGGCAGTACTGTCGGCACCGCAGAGGACGAGACCGGCGGACCGACGGAGGAGAGAGGCGTGAGCCAGGGCACGGCAGAGGCGTCGACGGGGCAGCCCGCGAGCGCGCCGGAGCACGCCCGGGAGGCGGCCGTCGGGGCCGTCGCCGCGCCGCCGGTCCCGCTGGAGGAGCGGCAGCGCCGGTTCAAGGCCGCCATGGGCCGCTACCCGAGCGGGGTCGCCATCGTGACCACCGCCGATGCCTCCGGCGACCGGTGGGGGTTCACCGCCACCTCCTTCTGCTCGGTCTCGATGGCGCCGCCCCTGGTGCTGTTCTGCCTGGCGAAGTCGGCCCAGTGCCACCCTGCCTTCCTCACCGCCCGGTCCTGGGTGGTGCACGTGGCGGCGGCGGAGCAGGCGGAGCTGGCCCTGCGCTTCGCCACCCGGGACGCCGACAAGTTCGGCGGCCGGCGGATCACCCCGAGCACCGACGGGCACCCCGTGCTGGACGGCTCCTGCGCCGTCCTGGAGTGCACCACCCGCGACCGGTACGACGGCGGCGACCACACCATCGTGGTCGGCGAGGTGACGGACGCGCAGGTCCTCGGGGACCGGCCGGTCGTCTACTTCCAGCGGGACTTCCGCACGCTGTCGGCCCTCTGAGCCACCCGACGCCCCAGCGCCGGCCGCACCGGCCGGCGCCCGATCCGAGGAGCACCCGTGTCCGACACCGCCACCGCGGCGCCCGAGGCCGACGCCATCGCCGCCACCACCGAGACCGTCGAGGTCGTCGAGGTCGTCGAGGAGGACCTCCTGGTCGAGGAGGTCTCCATCGACGGCATGTGCGGCGTCTACTGAGCCGGGAGACCGACGTGTTCGACGCGACCCGCCCCTACCGGTGTTCGCCCCGAGTGGCGCTGCGCCCCGAGCCGTTCGGGGCGCTGGCCTACGACTTCGGCACCCGTCGGCTCTCGTTCCTCAAGACCAGGCTGCTGGTCGACGTCGTCCAGGGGCTGGAGCGGGCGGCCGACGTGCACTCCGCCCTGGTCGCCGCCGGTGTCCCCGAGCCGCAGCGCGCCCCCTACCTGCGGGCGCTGGCCGGCCTGGCCGAGACGGGCGTGATCGAACCGCAGGACCACCACAAGGAAGAAGGCAGTACCCCGTGAAGCTGGTCGACCAGTTCGCCGCCGGCCTGGACAGCCCGATCTGTCTGACCTGGGAACTGACCTTCGCCTGCAACCTGGCCTGTGTGCACTGCCTGTCCTCCTCGGGCCGCCGGGACCCGCGCGAGCTGACCACCGAGCAGTGCAAGGCCGTCATCCGCGAGCTCCAGCGGATGCAGGTGTTCTACGTCAACCTGGGTGGCGGCGAGCCCACCGTCCGGCCCGACTTCTGGGAGCTGGTCGAGTACGCCACCGACCACCAGGTCGGCGTGAAGTTCTCCACCAACGGCGTGCGGCTCACGCCCGAGCGGGCCCGCTGGCTCGCCTCGAGCGACTACGTGGACGTGCAGATCTCCCTGGACGGTGCGACCGCCGAGGTGAACGACGCCGTCCGGGGCGCGGGGTCGTTCGCCACCGCGGTCCGCGCGATGGAAAACCTGGCCGAGGCCGGCTTCCGCGGTTTCAAGATCAGCGTGGTGGTGACCCGGGAGAACGTCGGCCAGCTCGACGAGTTCGCCGCGCTCGCCGCCCGCTTCGACGCCCAGCTGCGGATCACCCGGCTGCGCCCGTCCGGCCGCGGCGCGGAGGTCTGGGACCGCCTCCACCCCACCGCCGAGCAGCAGCGCGAGCTGTACGAGTGGCTGCTGGTGCACGGCGAGTCCGTCCTGACCGGCGACTCCTTCTTCCACCTGAACGCCCTCGGCTCCGGGCCGCTGCCGGGCCTCAACATGTGCGGCGCGGGCCGGGTGGTCGCCCTGATCGACCCGGTCGGCGACGTCTACGCCTGCCCGTTCGTGATCCACGAGCAGTTCCTGGCCGGCAACGTCCTGGAACCGGGCGGCTTCGCCGGGGTCTGGCGGGACTCCCCGCTGTTCCGGAGCCTGCGCGCGCCCCAGTCGGCGGGGGCCTGCGCGAGCTGCTCCGCCTACGACGCCTGCCGCGGCGGGTGCATGGCCGCCAAGCTCTTCACCGGTCTGCCGCTCGACGGCCCCGACCCCGAGTGCGTCCGCGGCCACGGCGACCTCGCCCTCACCACCGCCGGCGCGGTCCCCGCGCCCGCCCACGACCACTCCCGCCGGCGCCGCGCCCCCGTCCCCGTCACCATCGGCCGCCGTCCCGACCCTGCCACGCCGCCGACCGCCGCCCGCCCCTGCGACACCAGCCCCCTGGACCTCGCCGTCCGCTAGGGCCCGGGGCCCGGCTGCCGGAACGCCGGACGGGCCGCCTCCGCCGGGTGGCGGGGGCGGCCCGTCCGGGTCCGCTCGGGGCGGTGCCGGGTCAGGCGCCGATGCTGCGCGGGTGGCGGAAGAAGTTGTCGCGGTCGTAGCGGCGCTTCACGTCGACCAGGCGCGGGTAGTTCTCCGCGTAGTAGGCCTCGCGCCAGTTCTCCAGCCTGGTGCTGGGGAAGTTGACGTAGGCGCCGCTGGCGATGCGGTCGAGGACCGTCGCGCCGGCGTCGACCCAGGCCGCGGCGGCCGGGCCGTCCTGGTCGTTGGGCTTGTCGAGCTCGGCGACGTAGCCCAGGACGTACAGGGCGTCCCGGTTGACGTAGGCGGTGTCGGTGCGGCCGACCCGGCTCACCTGGCCGCCGAGGCCCATGCAGTGCAGGAAGCGGCGCTGGCCGGCCCGGCGGTCGGCGTCGAAGGCCTGCACCAGGTCGGTGATGCCCGCCGCGCCCTGCCGCTCGGCGACGAAGCGGTACGCCTCCTGCTGATAGGCGGTCCGCGGGAGCGTCGCGCCCGGCGTCTGGCCGACCCGGTGGCACTGGTCCTGGGTCAGCTCGCCGCAGTGGTAGACCTCCATCTGCGCCTGGGCGTAGGTGCCCTCGGCCACCACCCGGGTGAGGGGCGCGGCGTTGACCGCCCCGGCGAAACCGTCCAGGATCGCGTCCAGTTCGGCCTTCGGGCCCTGGTAGCAGCCGGTGAGCAGGACGGTCGGCGTGTTGCCGGGGGCCGCGTCGGGCAGCGCCAGGATGAAGGCGGAGCCGAAGCTGTCGGGGCCGTCGACGAGGGAGTCCTGCCACGCCGCGAACAGGCTCTCGGCCTTCGACCAGTCCCAGGTCAGGCTGAAGTAGACCTGGGTGGGGGCGTCGATCGGCCGGACCTCGAAGTCCACCACCACGCCGAAGTTGCCGCCGCCGCCACCGTTCAGCGCCCAGAACAGGTCGGGCTCGTTGCCGGCGGTGGCCCGGACGGTCCGGCCGTCGGCCAGCACGATCGTCTGGGCCACCACCCGGTCCGAGCCGAGGCCGAACTTCCGGCTCTGGTAGCCGATTCCGCCGCCCGGGATGAACCCGCCGGGGCAGACCGTGGCGCAGGTGCCGGCGACCACCTGCTTGCCGTACGGGGCCAGGGCGCTGAGCGCGTCGACCGACTTCGCCCCCGGGCCGATGTGCACCGTGCCGCCGGTCGCCACGGCCTGGTTCAGCCGGGAGGTGTCGACGACCAGGCCGTCGCCGGTGGACCAGCCGGAGAAGTTGTGGCCGCCGCTCCTGGTCCGCAGCCCGAGGCCGTTGTACTGCGCGAAGGAGATCGCGGTGCGCACGTCCCCGGGTGTCTCGCAGTACACGATGCCCTGCGGGGCGACCGCGTCGTAGCTGGCGATCTGGAGCTGCTTGGCCAGGTCGTAGCCCAGGTCCGAGGGCAGCACCAGGGAACCCTGGAGCCGGTTGCGCAGCCGCAGCCACTCGGTGGCCGGGGCGCCCCAGACCGGCGCGGCGGCCGAGCCGGCGCCGATCACGGCGGTGGCCAGGGCCAGTCCGCCTCCGCCGCGGAGCAGAGTCCGCCTACTGATCATGTTTCCCCCCTGCCGGGGGCCCGGCACCCGCGGTGCGCGGGGCCCCCGAAGCTCGAACGCGTTTCATCGAGAACGTATGTGCGCGTGATCCGGCCGGACCACCCCTAAGTCCCCCCTCCGAGCTGACGTGACGTCAGTCACGGGGCGAGCGGGCGCGCGAACGCACGGGAGCTCAACTCGGCTATGAGGAAGGCCAGTTCCAGCGACTGCTGGCTGTTCAGCCGGGGGTCGCAGGCGGTCTCGTAGCGGTCGGCGAGCGCGGTGTCGTCGATCTCCTGCGCCCCGCCGGTGCACTCCGTGACGTCGTCGCCGGTGAGCTCGACGTGGATGCCGCCCGGGTGGGTGCCCAGCTCGCGGTGGACCTCGAAGAAGCCCTCGACCTCGTCGGCGATCGCGTCGAAGTGGCGGGTCTTGTAGCCGCTGGCCGACTCGTAGGTGTTGCCGTGCATGGGGTCGCACTGCCAGACCACCTGGTGCCCGGAGGCCGCGATCCGCTCCACGATCGGGGGGAGCACCTCGCGGATCCGCCCGCTGCCCATGCGGCTGATCAGGGTGAGCCGGCCCGGCACCCGGTGCGGGTCGAGCCGCTCGACGTACTCCAGGGCCTGCTCGGGGCTGGTCCCCGGGCCCAGCTTCAGGCCGATCGGGTTGGCGAGCAGTTCGGCGAGGGCGATGTGGGCGCCGTCGAGCTGCCGGGTGCGCTCGCCGATCCACAGGAAGTGCGAGGACAGGCCGTACAGCCGCGGCTCGCCGGCCGGGGAGCGGTCCACCCGCAGCAGCGCCTGCTCGTAGTCGAGCAGCAGCGCCTCGTGGCTGGCGAACATCTCGCCGGTGTCCGGGGTGTCGTGGCCGGCGCCCCAGGCCGACAGCAGGCCCACGCCGCGCTCGATCTCCAGGGCGAGCAGCTCGTACCGGTCGCCGACGGTCGAGGTGCGCACGAACTCCCGGTTCCAGTCGTGCACCCGCCGCAGGTCGACCGCGCCGTCACTGGTCAGCGTCCGCAGCAGGTTGAGGGTGATCGCGGAGTTGCTGTAGGCCCTGAGCATCCGCTCCGGGTCGGCCCGTCGGGCCTCGGGGGTGGGCTCGGGCGCGTTGACGATGTCGCCCCGGTAGACCGGCAGGCCCAGGACGTCCGTCGCGTTGGACCGCGGCTTGGCGTACTGCCCCGCGAGCCGGCCGACCTTGACGACGGGCAGGCCGGTCCCGTACGCGATCACCATGGCCATCTGCTGGAGCGTGCGGATCGTGCCGCGGACGTGCGACTCGGTGTTGCCGGTGAACGTCTCGGCGCAGTCCCCGCCCTGCAGCAGGAACGCCTCTCCCCTGGCCACCCGGGCCAGCCGGGCGCTCAGCCGGTCGATCTCGGCGGGCGAGGTGAGCGGGGGCGCGTCGGCCAGCACGGCCCGGACGGCGCCGGTCCGTTCCGGGTCCGGCCAGCTCGGCTGCTGGGCGGCGGGACGCAGCAGAGCGTCCGCCAGCCGTGCCCGCAGCTCGGTCGGCAGTTCGGTCGGCAGTTCCGGCGCGTCGAGCCGGCGCTGCGGCGGGTGCGTCATCGTTTCGGTCATGGGATCTCCGCCCGTCTGCTGGGTGGTTCTCGTGGGGTCTGCGGGGCGCCCGCCGGTGCCCCGGCCCCCGCGCTGAAAACCGAGTCGGCAAGCGAAGGGCTCAACAGCGAGATCGCCGTCCGGCTCGTCTCGCAAGCCGGCGAGTACT
>NZ_JBEZUT010000402.1:0-6862 GCF_040636595.1 Kitasatospora sp. NPDC036755 | reverse complement strand
CCGGTTGCGCATGCTCGGGCGGCCACGGTTCGCTCCCCGGTTCGCTGCCGTTCCACAGATGGAAGACCACCATCGGCTGCTGCGGATCCTCCGAGCCTCGGGGTAGAACGGCGCCAGCGCGCGCCTGAGCTGGATCACCATCACCGAGTCGAGACCGATGTCGACGAACGGCCGGTCGGGGTCGACCGCCTCCGGGGGCAGCTTGCTGACCTCGGCGAAGACCGCGCGCAGGTGGTCCAGCACGGCCCGGTCGGCGGCGTCGTCCAGGGCCCTCCCGGACGGTGCTCCGGACGACGGGGGCAGGGGCCGGGACGTGGACGCGCTCGGGTTCGGGCCCGGGTTCGGGTTCGGGCTCGCGGTGGGCGAGCCGGTGCCGGCGCGCTCCGGCGCACCGTGGTGCACCCACACCCGGTCGGCCCCGGTGCGCCAGGCGTCGGCCAGGGCCGTGAAGCCCGTCTCCGTCGGCATCGGGACCAGCCCGCGGTCCTCCCGCAGGTAGGCCAGGGTGCGGTCGTCGACGGCCATGCCGCCGTCCCGCCACAGCGGCCAGGCGACGGAGAGCGTCCGCCCCCGCCGTTCCCCCCGGGCGACGGCCGCGTTCCGGGTGACGGCGAACCCGTCCAGGAAGGCGTTCGCGGCCGCGTAGTCGCACTGCCCCGGGTTGCCGGTGACGGCGGAGCCGGAGGAGTAGGCCAGGACGAACTCCAGCGGGCAGTGCGCGGTGGCCCGGTCGAGGTGGACGAGGCCGTCCGCCTTGGCGCCGAGGACCTCCTCCCACTGGGTCGCGGTCTTCTCGGTGTACAGGGCGTCGCGCACCGTGCCCGCGGCGTGCACCACCCCGGTGACCTCGCCCGCCTCGGCGACGAGGTGGCGGACCTCCTCCCAGCGGGAGAGGTCGGCCCGGACGTAGCGGGCGACCGCTCCGGTCCGCCGCAGGTCGGCCAGCAGCGCATCCACCCGCTCGTCGGCCGGCGAGCGGCCCGCGAGGACGAGGGTCGGGCGCCGGACGTCGGCGGCGATCCGGCGGGCCGTCGCGGCGCCGATGGCGCCGGCGCCGCCGGTGACGAGGTAGACGCCGCCGTCGCGCCACGGCGGGGCGGAGCCGGTGGCCGGGGGAGCGACGGCGGTCCAGACGGGGGTCTGCCGGAGTCCGTGGTGGTAGCGGACCAGGTCGTCCGCGCCGTCGGCGTTCTCCGCGACCGCGGTGGCCGGGGCGATGTCCGAGTCGCCGTCCAGGACGATCACCTGGCCGAGCACCCCGGGGTCCTCCTTGGCCACCGAGCGCAGCAGGCCGGCCAGGGCCGGGGTGTCCGTGACCACCTGGACCAGCACCGTGCCGCCCTCGGCCGCCAGGCCCCGGACGGTCTCCAGCAGCTTCCAGGACAGGTCGCGGAACCGGCTCTCCGGCCGTTGCTTGGCGGTATCCAGCCGGATCGCGCCGGGGACGTCGCCGTCGACTCCGCACAGCACGACCGCGCGCCGGTCGTGCCGGCGGCCCGACGCCGCCGGGGCAGTGGCGGGGGCCCAGCTCGGGACCGACAGGGTCGTGACGGCCGCCCGGGCGCCGCCGGGTGCGGCCCCCGGTTCCGCCCCGGGCCCCGCCGCCGCTGCCACGGCTCCGGCCGGTTCGGCCGCCCCGGCCGTCGGCGGGACGGGTTCCGCAGCCGACGCCGTCGACGGGACCGCTTCCGGGGCGGGTTCGCCCACGGGGTACCAGAACCGGTCCCGGGCGAACGGGTATCCGGGCAGGTGCAGGCGTCCCGGAGTCGCCCCGTCGGGCCACCCGGACCGGTCGAGGGCCTCCCCGGCGAGCCAGCGGGCCGCCGGGCCGGAGGCCCCGCCGCGGTCGCCGGTGGACACGAACTCCCGGAGGCGGTCCCGCAGTTCGGCCAGGGAGGAGACGTTCCAGGCGGCCCGCTCGGCCATTTCCTCCCGGCCCGTCACGAGGGTCCGGGCGACCGAGCGCAGCGAGACCCCCTCGGAGCGCTCCAGGAAGGCCAGCAGGTCGCCGGCCCGTGCCGTCAACTGCTCCGGGGTGCGCGCCGACAGCGGCACCAGGACGTCCCCGGCGGGTTCGTCCCGGTCGGAGCGGACGGGCACGTACTCCTCGACCACGACATGGGCGTTGACGCCGCCGAAGCCGAAGCTGCTCACTCCGGCCCGCCTCGGCGCGTCCCGGCCGTCGCGGTCGCGCGGCCGCGGCCAGGGCTCGTTCTCCCGGACGAGGTGGAAGGGCCCGTCGGCGAGTTCGACGAACGGGTTGACCTTGCGCAGGTGTCGGGTCGCGGGCAGCACCCCGTGCCGGAGCGCGAGCAGCACCTTCAGCAGCCCGGCGATTCCGGCCGCGGACTCCAGGTGCCCGATGTTGGTCTTGACCGAGCCCAGGCCGCAGGAGCCGTCGTCGCTCCGGCCGAGCCTGCGGAAGGCCGTGCGCAGCGCGCGGACCTCGACCGGGTCGCCGAGGGCCGTTCCGGTGCCGTGGGCCTCGACGTAGCCGACGGTGTCCGGGTCGAGGCCGCCGACCGCCGCGGTGATCAGCTCGGCCTGGGCGTCGGCGTTCGGCGCGGTGAGCGAGTTGGCCCGCCCGCCGTGGTTGTACGCGCTGCCCCGGAGCACGCCGAGGATCGCGTCGCCGTCGCGCTCGGCCGCCGCCAGCGGCTTGAGGACGACGGCTCCCACGCCCTCGCCGCGCACGTATCCGTCGGCGTCGGCGTCGAAGGTGCGGCACAGTCCGTCCGGGCTGAGCATTCCGGCCCGGTGGGCGCTGACGAAGGTTCCGGCGTCGAGCAGGACGTTCACCCCGCCCGCGATCGCCAGGTCGCAGGTGCCGGACCTGATGGCCTCCATCGCGCGGTGCACCGCGACCAGTGAGCTGGAGCAGGCGGTGTCGACGGGCTCGCTCGGGCCGCGCACGTCGAGCAGGTAGGAGATGCGGTTGGCGAGGATCGCGTGGTTCGTGCCGGTCGCGGTGAAGGCGTCCGGCCGCACCCCGCCGGTGCTGAGCAGCGTCGCGTAGTCGTTGCCGGTGACGCCGATGAACACGCCGGTGTTGGTGGGGAGTTCGCTCGGGCGGTGGGCACTGTCCTCCAGCGCCTGCCACACCGTCTCCAGCACCAGGCGGTGCTGGGGGTCCATCAGTTCGGCCTCGCGCGGCAGGATCCGGAAGAACGCCGCGTCGAAGGCGTCGACGTCGTCGAGGACGCCCATCCGGCGGGGGAAGTCCAGGGCGGTGACGGCCCGGCGCTGCTCCTCGTCGTACCGGTCCAGCGGGAAGTCGGTGACGGAGTCCCGCCCGGCCAGCAGGTTCGCCCAGAACTCGGTGAGGTCGCGGGCGCCGGGGAAGCGTCCGGCCGCGCCGATCACGGCGATCGGCTGGTCCGCGGCCGTCCCGGTGCCGGTCGGCCGGGGCCGCGGCTCGGCGACGGGCGGTGCCTCCCGGGTCGCCGGGGCGGTCGTCGGGGCGGTCACGGCGGCGGCCGCGGGTCCGGCCACGGGTCCGGTCGCGGTGACGACCGCGGCGCGGCCCGGACGCGGCGCGGCTGAGGCCCCGTGCTCCTCGACCAGGTGGGCGCCCAGCGCCGCCAGGGTACTGAGGTCGAAGAACACGGCCGGGCTGACCGTGACGCCGAAGCGCTCCTCGATCCGCTTGGCGAAGGCGACCAGGGAGATGGAGTCGAAGCCGAACTCGTCCAGGCCGGTCCGGGGGTCGAGTTCCGCCGGCTCGAACTTCAACAGCCCCGCCGCGATCTCGCGCAGCCCGTCCACGACCCCGTCCACGACTCCGTCCACGGCCACGACGGCCCGGGCGGACCCGGTGGCGCTCGTTCCGGCGGTGTCGGGACCGGTGGTGTCGGGACCGTCGGTGCCCGGCCCCGGGCGGACGGCGGCCGGCCGGGTGGCCCGGCGCACGGTCGGAGCCGTTCCCCCGGTGCCGCACAGCACGCCCTCCAGCGCTCCGAGGACCTCGCCGGCCTCGTCGGCCAGCAGGATCCGGTCGGCGCCGAGCAGGACGTACCCGACCGGCCCGCCGGCGCGGACCGTGATCTCGCCGATCCGGTTGGGCGCCATGTGCTGCCAGTCCGGATGCCCGGCCCGCCGGGCGGTCCACTGCACTCCCAGGGCGATCGCCGCGAGCACCGCGGGCTCGATGCCCACGTGCCGCCGGGCGTGGTCCTGTTGGACGTCGGGGCGGGCCAGTCGCAGGACGGTGCCGCCGTCCGGCGCGGCGGACACCCCGGCGACGGCGCACGAGGCGGCCCGGGGGACGACACCGCCCTCGGCCAGTTCGGCCAGGAAGCCCGCCCGGTCCAGCACGGGCCGCAGTCCGGCGAGGTCGATCCGGCCGACGGGCGTGCCGCCGGCCCGGACGGTGAACTCGACGGCGGGCGGCCCGTCCCCGGCCCGCACCAGGCCGTGGCCGTCGGCGAACTCGGTGACGAGGCGTCCGGTGGCGGACCAGTCGATCGGTCGCAGCACCCGCAGGTCGTGGACGGCCGGTTCGGCCGCGAAGCCGCTGACCTTCCCGGTGGCGAGTGCGAGGTCCACGGCGAAGGTGGGCACCACGACGGGGAGCCCGTCCTGCCGGTAGGTGTAGTCCCGGAGGTCGTCGAGGCGCAGGTCCGCGGTGTAGCGCAGGCCGTGGACGTCGGACTCGTTGCGTCCCAGGAAGGGGTGCAGCCGGTCACGGAAGGCCAGCGGGGCGAGGACGGACGGCGCGTCCTCGTCCACCTCGACCCAGCAGCGCACCCGGTCGAAGGGGTACGCGGGCAGCGGGACCCGCCGGGCCGCGGGCAGTTCGTCCCAGTCGACGCTCCGGCCGGAGAGCCAGGTCCGGGCCGTCCCGTGTTCCGGAACGTCCCGACGGCCTGCCAGCCAGCCGTCCACGGCGGCCAGGGCGGCGGCCCGGTCGGCCGCCACGAAGGCCCAGCGGTGCGGCAGTTCGTTCTTGCCGACCCGCAGGGTGAAGGCGATGTCGGGGAGGTCGGCCTCGCGGGCCCCGGCGAGGTGGTCGCGGAAGAGGACGAGGTAGCGCCCGAGGGCGTCCTCGTTCATCGCGGAGAACACGAACAGCTGCTCGCCGAAGGGCTCCCGGCGCACCGGCCGCGGCGGGTACTCCTCCAGGATGATGTGGGAGTTCATGCCGCCGGCGCCGATCGAGGTGAGGCCGGCCCGGCGCGGGTGGGCGACCTTCCGGCCGTCGACGGTGGTGACGGCCGGCCGCCAGTCGGCGAGGGTCTGCTGCACCCGGAACGGGGTGTCGGCGAAGTCGATGTCCGGGTTGAGCTCCGAACTGTGCAGGGACGGCGCCAGCTTGCCGTGCCGCAGCTGGAGCAGCACCTTCGACAGGCCCACCATCCCGGCGGCGGCGAGCAGGTGGCCCATGTTGGCCTTGACCGAGCCGAGCGCGCAGAACTGCTTGTCCGCGGTGTACGTCCGGTAGGCGGAGGTGAGGGCGCGGACCTCGATCGGGTCGCCCAGGGCGGTGCCCGAGCCGTGGCCTTCGACGTAGCCGATCGTCCGCGGGTCGATCCCGGCGTCCTCGACGGCCTTCTCGATCGCGCGGGCCTGCATGGCGGGGCTCGGCACGGTGAAGCCGTTGCGCACCCCGGCGTTGGACAGGGCGGTGCCCTTGATGACGGCGTACACGTGGTCGCCGTCCCGCTCCGCGTCGACCAGCGGCTTGAGCACCACCGCGCCGACGCCCTCGCCGAGGATGGTGCCGTCCACCCCGACGCCGAAGCTGCGGATCACGTCCGAGGTGCCGGTGGTGAAGTGCTCCTGCGAGGAGGTGATCAGGTTGTACGGGTGCAGCAGCAGGTTGACGCCGCCCGCGACCACCATCCGGCACTCGCCGGCCCGCAGCATCTGCACGCCCTGGTGGATGCAGGTCGAGGAGGCCGAGCACATGGTGTCCAGGAAGATCGACGGCCCGGTCAGGCCGTAGAAGTAGGACAGCATGTTCGGGATGGTGCCGGTGTAGCTGCCGCTCTGCGGCGCGCCGCGGGTGAGGCTGTTCTGGAAGCCGTACAGGTTGTAGTGGTTGCTCATCGTCCCGACGAGCACGCCGACGTCGCCCTGGTAGCGGCGCCGGATGGTCTCCTTCGAGTAGCCGGCGTCCTCCAGCGCCTGCACCCCGGCCTGGAGGAACAGCCGCACCTCCGGGGACATCTGCTCGGCCTCGCGCTTGGAGATCCGGAAGTAGCGGGGGTCGAAGGCGTCGATGTCGCGCAGGAACGTTCCGGTCCGGATCACGGTCTTGCCGGGCACGGACCGGTCGCCGTCGAGGACGGCCCGGTGGTCCCAGCGTTCGGCGGGGACCTCGGTGAAGCTGTGCCGGCCGTCCGCCAGCAGTTCCCACAGCTCGTCGAGGGTGTCGGCGCCGGGGTAGCGGCCGGAGATCCCGATGATCGCGATGTCGTGCCGGTCGTCCCGGCCCGCGCCGGACCGTTCCTCGCGGGCCACGACGGACCCGACGGCCGCGGGGGCGGGGGCGTCGTCCGCTCCGACGGCCCCGGGCGCCCCGGTGGGCGCCCCGACGGCTTCCGGTGCCGGCTCGGCCCCCGCCTGCGGCTCGGCCCCGCCGAGGACGGCCGCCAGCTGCTCCCGCCGGGACTCCACGAAGTGGGCGGCGACGTCGGCGATGTTGAGGTACTCGAAGAAGATGGTCTTGGAGAGCGGACCGAACAGCTTCTCCAGTTCGGCGGTCACGCCCATGATGCTCAGCGAGTCGATGCCGTACGCGCCGAGGTCGGTGCCCGGGTCGAGGTGCTCCTCGGGCAGATCGGCATCAGGTCCCCCTCGTTTCGGGCCCGCTCGGTGCGGCGTCGCGCCGGGATGTCGGTCCGGTCACGTCTTCAGCGGT
>NZ_JBEZUT010000401.1:0-6903 GCF_040636595.1 Kitasatospora sp. NPDC036755 | reverse complement strand
CGCGTCCGGCCGGTCCGCGTCCGGGCAACAACCCGTTCACCTCGGGCAGCGCCACCGGCATGGGCCGCCCCGGCGACCGCCGTCAGGGCGGTCAGGGCGGTGCCCCGCGTCCGGGTGGTGCCCAGGGTGGCGACCGTCCGCGTCCGGGCGGCGACCGTCCGCGTCCCGCCGGTGCCCCGGGTGCCGGTGCGCCGCGTCCCGGTGGCGACCGTCCGCGTCCCGCCGGTGCCCCGGGTGCCGGTGCGCCGCGTCCCGGTGGCGACCGTCCGCGTCCGGGTGGTCCGGGTGCCGGTGCCCCCCGTCCGGGTGGTGCCCCGCGTCCCGACGGCATGCCGCGTCCGGCCGCGCCGCGTCCCGGTGGCCCGACCCCGTCCGGCATGCCGCGCCCGAACCCGGGCATGATGCCGCAGCGTCCGGCCGGCCCGCGTCCGGGTCCGGGTGGCCGTGGTCCGGGTGGCCCCGGCGGCCGTCCGGGTGGTCCGGGTGCCGGCGGCGCCCGTCCCGGCTTCCAGGGTCGTCCGGCCGGTCCGGGCTCGCGTCCGGCCGGTGGCGGCGGCTTCGGCGGCCCGCGTCCCGGTGGCGGTGCCCCGGGCGGCGGCGGTGGCTTCGGCCCGCGTCCCGGCGGCTTCGGCGGTCGTCCCGGCGGCCCGGGTGCCCGTGGTGGCACGCAGGGCGCCTTCGGTCGTGGCCCGGGCGGTCGCCCGGCGCGCGGTCGCAAGTCGAAGCGGGCGAAGCGCCAGGAGTACGAGGCCATGCAGGCCCCGTCCGTCGGCGGTGTGATGCTGCCTCGCGGCAACGGCCAGACCGTTCGCCTGTCGAGCGGCGCCTCGCTGATGGACTTCGCGGAGAAGATCAACGCCAACCCGGCCGCGCTCGTCTCCGTCATGTTCAACCTCGGTGAGATGGTCACCGCGACCCAGTCGGTCTCCGACGCGACCCTCGAGCTGCTGGCCGGCGAGATGGGCTTCCAGCTGGAGATCGTCAGCCGGGACGACGAGGACCGCGAGCTGCTGGAGTCGTTCGACATCGACTTCGGTGCCAACGAGGGCGACGAGGACCAGCTGGCCCCGCGTCCGCCGGTCGTCACCGTCATGGGTCACGTCGACCACGGTAAGACCCGCCTGCTGGACGCCATCCGCAAGTCCAACGTGGTGGCCGGCGAGGCCGGTGGCATCACCCAGCACATCGGTGCCTACCAGGTTGTCACCGAGGTGAACGGCGAGCAGCGCCCGATCACCTTCCTCGACACCCCGGGTCACGAGGCGTTCTCCGCCATGCGTGCCCGTGGTGCCAAGTCCACCGACATCGCGATCCTGGTGGTCGCGGCCAACGACGGTGTCATGCCGCAGACGGTCGAGGCGCTGAACCACGCCAAGGCCGCCGGTGTGCCGATCGTGGTCGCCGTCAACAAGATCGACGTCGAGGGTGCCGACCCGACCAAGGTCCGCGGTCAGCTGACCGAGTTCGGTCTGGTGGCCGAGGAGTACGGCGGCGACACCATGTTCGTCGACATCTCCGCGCGCCAGGGCCTGAACATCGACCAGCTGCTGGAGGCCGTGGTCCTGACCGCGGACGCCTCGCTGGACCTGCGGGCCAACCCGGAGCAGGACGCGCAGGGTATCGCCATCGAGGCGCACCTGGACAAGGGCCGCGGCGCCATGGCGACCGTGCTCGTGCAGCGCGGTACGCTCCGCGTCGGCGACTCGATCGTCGTGGGCGACGCCTACGGCCGCGTCCGCGCGATGCTGGACGAGAACGGCAACAACCTCGCCGAGGCCGGCCCGTCCCGTCCGGTGCTGCTGCTCGGTCTGACCTCGGTGCCCCGCGCCGGCGACAGCTTCATCGTCGTCGACGAGGACCGCACCGCCCGTCAGATCGCCGAGAAGCGCTCGGCCCGCGACCGCAACGCCGCCTTCGCGCAGCGTCGGGTCCGGGTGTCCCTGGAGGACCTGGACAAGGCCATCGCCGCCGGCTCCATCGAGCAGCTCAACCTCATCATCAAGGGTGACGTCTCCGGTTCGGTCGAGGCCCTCGAGGACGCCCTGGTCAAGCTGGACGTGGGCGAGGAGGTCGAGCTCCGGGTCCTGCACCGCGGTGTGGGTGCCATCACCGAGTCCGACGTGGACCTGGCGATGGGCTCGGACGCCATCATCATCGGCTTCAACGTGCGCGCCGAAGGCCGTGCGCGCGCCGCGGCCGACAAGGAAGGCGTGGACGTCCGGTACTACTCGGTCATCTACCAGGCGATCGAGGAGATCGAGAACGCCCTCAAGGGCATGCTCAAGCCGGAGTACGAGGAGGTGCGCCTCGGCGCCGCGGAGATCCGCGAGGTCTTCCGCTCCTCCAAGTTCGGCAACATCGCCGGTGTCCTGGTCCGCGACGGCATCATCCGCCGCAACGCCAAGGCCCGCCTCATCCGCGACGGCAAGGTCGTGGCGGAGAGCCTCACCATCGAGGGTCTGCGCCGCTTCAAGGACGACGCGACCGAGGTCCGCGAGGGCTTCGAGGCCGGTGTCACCCTGGGGTCGTTCAACGACATCAAGGTCGAGGACATCATCGAGACCTACGAGATGCGCGAGAAGCCGCGCGCCTAGTCGGTGTCAGCCGGGGCCGGTCGACGGGTGGTATTTCCGTCGACCGGCCCCGGTCTCGCTGTGTAGGGTCCGGGAGTAGTCAGACACAGCGGCGCGAGCCCGGTTGCGGGCCGCTCCCCGAGGCCTTCCAGGTCGGCGAGACCTGTCATACATGTTCGTGGGAACACTCACGTTCGACCTGCTGCTGGGCGACGTCCACTCGCTCAAGGAGAAGCGTTCGATCGTGCGGCCCATCGTGGCCGAACTGCAGCGCAAGTACAGCGTGTGCGCTGCCGAGACCGGGAACCAGGACCTGCACCGCCGGGCCGAGATCGGCCTGGCGGTGGTCTCCGGCGAAGCCGGGTACGTCACCGAGGTCCTGGACAGCTGTGAGCGGTTGGTCGCCGGCCGCCCCGAGGTGCAGCTCCTCTCCACGAGGAGGCGCTACCACAACGACGACGACGAATGAGGACCGTGGAGCCGGCCGGCGGAAGTCGCCGTTCTCACACGGATCAGGACCGAGAGCGCCCGCAAGGCCGGGCGCGGGCCGGTACTTTGGGGCGTGGGCCCCGACGGGTGCGCAGCTCACCCGGGTACCGGGCCCACTGCACGAGGAGGCAACGTGACCGACACCGCAAGGGCGCGCAAGCTCGCCGACCGCATCCAGGTGGTCGTCGCCCAGACCCTGGAACGGCGGATCAAGGACCCCCGTCTGGGGTTCGTGACCATCACCGACACCCGGGTGACCGGAGACCTGCGCGAGGCCACCGTCTTCTACACCGTCTTCGGTGACGAGACCGAGCGCGAGGCCACCGCGGCCGCGCTGGAGAGCGCCAAGGGCGTGATCCGCTCCGAGGTCGGCAAGATCGGGGTGCGCTTCACCCCGACGCTGACCTTCGTCGCGGACGCGCTGCCGGACAACGCCCGGAACATCGACGACCTGCTCGACCGGGCCCGCACCTCGGACGCCGCCGTGCGCACCCGGGCCGCGGGCGCGAGTTACGCCGGTGACGCGGACCCGTACCGGGCCCCTGCGTCCGAGCGTGACGACGAGGACGAGTAGTCATGGCGGGTGAGCCGGCGCAGGCCGCCTCGCGAGCCGGATCGACCACGGGGGCGTCCTCCACCAGCACGGTGGAGGGTGCCCTCGTGGCGCTCCCGGGGCCGCGCACCGAGGAGTCCGGGTTCGAACTGCTCTGGCAGCAGGTGGTGGCGGAGATCGGGCGGGCCCGTGCGATCGACCTGATCTGCCACATCTGCCCGGACGGCGACGCGCTGGGCTCCTCGCTGGCGGCCGCGCTGGCGCTGCGGGCGCTCGGCAAGCAGGTGCGGGTCTCCTTCGGCGACGACCCGCAGATCGTGCCCGAGTCGCTGGCCTTCCTGCCCGGCCAGGAGCTGATCGTGCCGGCCGCCGAGGTGCCGGACGTTCCCGAACTGGTGCTCTGCTTCGACGTGGCCGCGGAGAGCCGGCTCGGCCTGCTGCGCGACAAGGCCTTCGCCGCGCCCGTCCTGGCGGTGTTCGACCACCACGCCTCCAACCCGGGCTTCGGCACCCACCAGCTGATCGACCCGACCGCTCCGGCCACCGCCGTGCTGGTCGACGAACTGCTGCGCCGGCTCGGCGTCGAGCTGGACCAGGAGCTGGCCACCTGCCTCTACACCGGTGTCGCCACCGACACCGGCTCGTTCAAGTACCGGGCCACCACGCCCGCCACCCACGAACTGGCCGGCCGGCTGCTGGCCACCGGCATCCGGCACGACCTGATCTCCCGGCAGCTGTGGGACACCTCCTCCTTCGGCTACCTCAAGGTGCTCGCGGGCGCGCTCGACCGGGCCGTCTACGAGCCGGCGGCGGCCGGCGGGCTGGGCCTGGTGTGGACCTGGGTGCCGTACCAGGACCTCGCGCTGTTCAGCGTCACGGTCGAGGAGATCGAGGGCCTGATCGACATCCTGCGCCGCCCGGCCGAGGCCGAGGTGGCGCTGGTGCTCAAGCAGGACCCGGACGGCACGCTGCGCGGCTCCTCGCGCTCCAAGGGCGCGGTGGACGTCGCCGCGGCCTGTGCCGAGCTGGGCGGCGGGGGACACGTCTTCGCGGCCGGCTTCAGCGTCCGCGAGGACGTGGCCGAGGTGGTCGAGCGGTTCCGGGGCGCGCTGCGACCGGTACGTTGATCGTCTCCCCTGATGTTGTTGAGAGAAAGAACCCGATGAAGCGCAAAGGCACCGGCCCGGACGGCCTGGTGATCGTCGACAAGCCCGAGGGCATCACCTCGCACGGGGTCGTCGCCAAGCTGCGGTGGCTGGCCGGGACCCGGAAGGTCGGGCACGCCGGCACCCTGGACCCGATGGCCACCGGCGTGCTGGTGATCGGCGTCGAGCGGGCCACCCGGCTGCTCGGCCACCTGATGCTCACCGCCAAGACCTACGAGGCGACCGTCCGGCTCGGCCAGACCACCGTCACCGACGACCGGGAGGGCGACGTCACCGCCTCGACCCCGGCCGACGCCGTCACCCGGGAGGCGATCGACGCCGGGATCGCGGCGCTCACCGGCGAGATCATGCAGGTGCCGTCCAAGGTCAGCGCGATCAAGATCGACGGCAAGCGCTCGTACGCGCGGGTGCGCGAGGGCGAGGACTTCGAGCTCGCGGCCCGGCCGACCACGATCCACTCCTTCACCGTGCACGAGCAGCGCGCGGCGGTCGCCGAGGACGGCACCCCGGTGATCGACCTGGACGTCACCGTCGAGTGCTCCTCCGGCACCTACATCCGGGCGCTGGCCCGGGACCTGGGCGCCGGACTGGGCGTCGGCGGGCACCTGACCGCGCTGCGGCGCACGAAGGTGGGCCCGTACGGGGTGGAGTCGGCGCGCACCCTGGAGCAGTTGGAGGCCCAGGTCACCGGCGAGTCCGCGACGGGCCTGGAGGTGCTGCCGATCGCCGAGGCCGCGGCGGCCGCCTTCCCCCGCTGGGACCTCGACGAGGCCTCGGCGCAGAAGCTGTCGCACGGTGCCCGGCTGAAGGCGCCCGGGTTGGGCGCGGACGGACCGATCGCGGTGTTCGGGCCGGACGGGCGCTTCCTCGCGCTGGTCGAGGAGAAGGCCGGGCAGGCGAAGCCGGTCGCGGTCTTCGTCGGCTGACGGCTTCTGCCGCTCGGAGCCCCGTGGCTCGGAGCCCCCGTCGGGAGTCACCCCGACGGGGGCTTCCGCGTTCCCGGCACCCCTTCACCCGCACGAGGGAGCGCACGGAGTGAACGCCCGTGGTGAGCGGCGCGGGTGCGGTCGGGGCGCGGCCCCGGCGGGCAGGCTTCCGGCGGCGAGCGAGCGACGGCCGAGGGGGCACGAGATGCCGGGGTTCCTGGAGGGCGATCCGGGGCGGTACCTGCTGCGGATCCGCGACCTCAACGGACGGCTGCACGGATTAGGGTTCGTCGCCGACCGGCGGGGGAGCGTGCTGACGGCGCACGAGAGCGTGGCCGGACTGGACCGGGTCGTCCTGCACACCCCCGGCGGGCAGACCAGGGTGCTCGGCCCGGACGCCGTGCTGCCGCTGCCCGAGCACGGGCTCGCACTGCTGTCCACCGAGGCGCTCGGCGGCCTGCCGGTGCCGCCGCTGCCGCTGGCCGCCGTCGCGGCCGGGCACGAGGCGCTGCTGCCCGCGCTGGCGGGGGAGGACGGGCGGGTGGTCGCGCTGCGCTGCGGGCTGCTCGGTGTCACCGGCGCGGCGTACGGCGGGCACCGGCTCGGCGGGGTGCTGCTGCTGGACGTGCCGGTGGTCGGGGGGATCGCGGTGCCGGCCGGTTCCCCGGTGCTGGACGCCCGCAGCGGGGCGGTGGTCGCCCTGGCCGCGCCCGCCGCCTGCGAACCGCGGCACGGCGGGGCGCTGACGGCCGTGCCGGTGGGGACGGGCCCCCCGGGCGGGACGGCGGCCGCCGAGGCACTGGCCGGGCTGCTGGCGAGCAACGCGGCGGCGGTGCCCGGCTACGGCCCGGCGCTCAACCTCGCCGGGGTGCTGCGGCTGACCGCCGCCCAGGTGGCGGAGGCCGGCGCCGGGCCGGGCCGGGTGGCCCACCTGGCCGCCGACCGGGTGGACCGGCCCGACGGCCTCGCCGGGGACGAACCGGCCGCGACCGTCACGGCACTGGTCGGCGCCCCCGGCAGCGGCCGCACCACCGAACTGGCCGCGCTGGCCGCCCGCCGGGCCGACGCCGCCCACCCGCTGCCCACCCTCTGGCTGCGCGGAGGCCGTCCGGGCCGGGCTGCGGCCGGAAGCGCAGCACCGCGCCGAGCCGCAGCCCGGTACCGGCGCCGTGCCAGCGGTCCGCGAGCGCCGCCAG
>NZ_JBEZUT010000400.1:0-6958 GCF_040636595.1 Kitasatospora sp. NPDC036755 | reverse complement strand
GTCGAAGTGCAGGAACTCGGTCACCCGCGCGGTGCGGGTCACGTCGAAGCGGGTGAGGTTGCCGCACAGGGTGCAGCGCCAGCGCGTCTCGGCGGCTGTGGCTGCTCTTCGCCGGCAACGGGGCGTACGAACCGGCGGGCTTCGCCCCCACCCACCGCGCCGCCCTGGCCGACGGGAAACTCGACGTCCGGGTCGTCGACGGCGGCAGTCCCTTCGCCCGCACCCGGCTCGCCGCCGCGTTCCTCACCGGCACCCTGCACCGCTCCCGGGTCTACCGGACCGCCCGGCTGAGCGCCCTGGAGCTGGACTTCCTCGGCGACGCCGACCGGATCGCCGTCGACGGGGAGAGCGTCCCCGCCCGCGGCGCCCTGCGGCTGTCCAAGAGCCCCGCCGCCCTGACCGTCTACCGCCCGCCGGTCGCCTCCTGAGCGCTCGTCCGGTGGGCCCGCTCCGGGCGGGCCTACCGGACGGCCACCCCGACCAGGCAGGTGTCGTCGTCCGTGTCGGCACTGCTGTACCGCAGCAGGTGGTCCAGCTGGTCCTGGAGCCCCGCCTCGCCCGTGGCCGCCACCCGGTGGGCCTGCTCGACGAGGGCCGTCAGACTGGTCAGCGAGGCCTGGAGGGACTCGTCCCGGCGCTCGATCAGCCCGTCGGTGTACATCACCAGGGTGTCGCCCGGCTCCAGCGGCAACTCGCCCTCCTCGTACTCCGCCTGGTCCACGGCGCCGAGCAGGATGCCGCCCAGCTGCGGAAGGGTGGTCGCACGCCCCGCCCGTTGCAGGACCGGCGGCGGATGCCCCGCGCGGGCCCAGCGGAGCCGGCCCGTCCCGGGCTCGTAGAGGCCGCAGACCGCGGTGGCGGTCACGTTGTCGGTGAGGTGGTGGGTGACGCTGTTGAGCCAGCTCAGCAGCTGGGCCGGCCCGGCACCGGTCGCGGCCAGCCCGCGCAGCGCGTTGCGCAGGGCGACCATGCCGGTGGCGGCCTCGATGCCGTGCCCGGAGACGTCGCCCACGCACAGCAGGACGTCGCCGGAGGGCAGGGTGAGCGTGTCGTACCAGTCGCCTCCGACCAGGTGGTCCTTCTCGGCCGGACGGTAGCGGACGGCGACGTGCAGGTCGGGCAGGTCCAACGGGCCCCGGGTGGGCGGCATGATGGCGTGCTGGAGCTGGAGGGCGAGCCGGCTGCGCTCCGCCGCCTGCTGCTCGCTCTGGGCCAGCTGGTCGCGGGTCGCGGCCAGGGCGACCTCCGTCCAGTGCTGGGCGGAGATGTCCTGGTAGGCGCCGCGGACGATCCGCAGACTGCTGTCCGGGGCGGGCACCGGCTCCGCCACGACGCGGATGTGCCGGGTGACGCCGTCGGGGCGCTGGAGGCGGAAGGCGGTGGAGGCCGGCCGCCGGTGGTGCAGCAGGGTGCGCAGGAAGCGGCCGATGGTGTGCCGGTCGTCCGGGTGGGCGTGGTCGGCCAGTTGGTCCAGGGCGATCGGCGGGGAGCCGGACGGCAGCCCGTGCAGCTCGAACAGGGTCTCGTTCCAGGCGATCTGACGGGTCATCAGATCCTCCTCGAAGCCGCCGATCCGGCCGAGCCGCTGCGCGTGCTGGAGCAGCCGGGCGACCCGCGGGGTGCCGTCGCCGAGGCGCCAGACCACCGCCACGTGGGTCCCGTGCCGGCTGATGCTCACCTGGGCCAGGGCGGTCAGCGGCACGCCGTCGACCAGGGCCGCGAGCCGCATGCCGTGGGTGCGGAAGGGCTCCCCGGTGGCGAAGACGTGCTCGACCTTCTCCGCCAGGCCGCCGGGTTCCGCCGCCAGCGGGTACGCCTCCAGCAGGTGGGTGCCCGCGATGGCGCTGGTCGGCCGCCCGGCGAAGTCGACGAAGGTGGGATTGACGTGCCGGATCACGAACCGGGGGAGGTGGTCGTCGCCGTCGGGCGACAACCGGAGGATCATGCACGGGTCGAGCAGGCCGTCGACCAGCTGCCGCAGTTCGCCGAACTGCCGGTCGGCCGGATCGGGGCTGGCGGGCTCCGGGCAGCTCCAGGCCTCCAGGGTGGCGGCCGCCAGCTCCGCGAGTGCCTCGAACTGCCGTTGCAGGGACTGGGAGTGCTCGGGCAGCGCGTCGTGCCAGCAGATCTCCAGGACCCCGATGAGCCGGCCGCCGGTGCCGGCCGGGACGGCCAGCCGGCCGCCGCGGACCTCGTGCTGGCCGATCGACGGCAGGGAGGCGTCGGCGAGTGTCGGGTAGCGGACGGCGGACCGCTCGTCCAGGGCCCGGCGGGCCGGGGTGGGAACGCCGGGCGGGACGTGGCGCCAGCGCCGGGCCTCCTCCTCGGGGAAGCCGGCGCTGCCCGCGAGGGACAGCGAGAGGTCGGGGTGGGCCGCCCAGACGGCGACGGCGGCCACGCCGAGCGGCCGCAGGGCGTGCTCCAGCATGGACCGCGCGGCCGCCGCCGCGTCGCCGCCGGCGAGCACGTCCGCCTCGGTGCTGCGGAGCCGGACGGCCACCGGATCGGCCGGCGGGGCGGCGTCCGCCGACGGTGCGGAGGCCCCGGCGACGAAGCTCCGTACGAGCGCCGAGATCTCGTCCGCGGCGGACTGGTTGACCAGGTCGGCGGCGAGCTCCAGGGGCGACGTCCCGGACTGCTCGGAGAGGTTCTCCAGCTGCCTGGCCGCCTCGGTGGGGCTGCACCGCAGGCGCTCGACGAGGACGCCGACGGCCATCTCGATCACGGCGCGGCCCGCCGTGTGGGCCTGGGCGTGGTCCAGTTCCAGCCGTAGCCGCTCGACGGTGCCGGCCAGCCGGCCGACCGCCGTCGCCTCGCGTTCGGACGGGCGGGTCTCCGGTGTTCCGGTCGTGGCGTCGCGCCCGGCGACGGGCGTGCCGGGGGTCGGCCCGGTCGACGGGCTGCTGCCGGCGGGGGACTGCTCCGGTGGCTGGTGCACGGTCGGGGCTCCTGGGGCGTGGCGGCTCGGGGCGGGCGGCTGGGGACGCGCTACGAGGACAGCAGGTGCTTGATCCGGCTGATCACCTGGTCGGCGTCGACCGGTTTGGTGATGTAGTCGCTGGCACCCGAGGCCAGGCTCTTCTCCCGGTCGCCGATCATCGCCTTGGCGGTGACGGCGATGATCGGCAGTCCCTCGTGCTCGGGCATGGCGCGGATCGCGGCGGTGGCGGAGTAGCCGTCCATCTCCGGCATCATCACGTCCATGAGGATCACGTCGATGCCCGGGTGGACGGCGAGCGCCTCCAGGGCGGCGCGTCCGTTCTCGGCCTGGAGGACGTGCATGCCGTGCAGCTCCAGGATGCTGGTGATCGCGTAGAGGTTGCGGTCGTCGTCGTCGACGACCAGCGCGGTGCGGCCGGTGAGCACCGGGTCGGCACCGGGGGTCCGGGCGGGCTCGCGGTCCGTGTCCCGGACCAGCTGGACGACGCCCCCGGGCCGGTCGGCGCTCATGTGCAGCGCGATGCGCTCGCGCAGCTCGTCGAGGCTGGAGAGGAGTTCCAGGGGCTGCTCGCCCCGCCGGCGGACCGCGTGCTCGTTGTCCGGGACGACGCCCCGGTTGTCGTGGGCCAGGACCGGGACGGTGTACAGGGCCGGGTCGCCCTCCATCTCCTCCAGGAGGGTCGCCGACGTTCCGTCGGGCAGCCCCAGTTCCAGGACGACGCAGTGGCAGGGGGCGGTGGCCAGGGCGGTGGCGGCCTCCTGCGCGCCGACCGCCGTGACGATCTCGACCGGCCGCTGCCCGCCGGAGTAGCGGGCGAGGTCGGCGACGGCGTTCTCCGCGACCAGGGAGAGCAGGCCGTTCGGGCGGCCCTCCACCACGAGCAGCCGCCGCGGCCGGCCGCCGGCCGCCCGTGCCGGGTCGTGCCCGGCGTCCTGGGACGGCACCGTGGCCACGCGTTCGGGAGCTCCGGGCGCGGTGCCGGGGCCGGCGGCGGAGAGGTGGGCGGGCTCGGACGGCAGGTAGAGGGTGAAGGTGCTGCCCCGGCCCAGGGTGCTCTCCACGGTGATCGCGCCGCCCAGCAGGAAGGCGATCTCGCGGCTGATCGACAGGCCGAGGCCGGTCCCGCCGTACTTGCGGCTGGTGGTGCCGTCGGCCTGCTGGAAGGCGCCGAACACGGTCTCCAGGTGCTGCGGGGCGATGCCGATGCCGGTGTCGGTGACGTGGAAGGCGAGCACCGGACCGTCGCGGCGCACGCCGTCCGGGATCCCGTCCTCGTGGGCGGGTTCGATCCGCAGCTCGACCCGGCCCTGCTCGGTGAACTTGACGGCGTTGGACAGCAGGTTGCGCAGGACCTGGCGCAACCGGTAGTCGTCCGTGCGGAGTTCGGCCGGGACCCGACTGGCCGTCCGGACGGCGAAGGCGAGGTTCTTCTGGCCGGTCAGCGGACGGAAGGTGGCCTCCACGTAGTCGAGCAGCGACTGGAGCGGCACCGCCTCGACGTTGAGGTCCATCTTCCCCGCCTCGACCTTGGAGAGGTCGAGGATGTCGTTGATCAGCTGTAGCAGGTCGGAGCCGGCGGAGTGGATGATGCCGGCGTACTCGACCTGCTTGGCGGTCAGGTTCCGGGTGGGGTTCTGCGCCAGCAGCTGGGCCAGGATGAGCAGGCTGTTGAGCGGGGTGCGCAGCTCGTGGCTCATGTTGGCCAGGAACTCGGACTTGTACTTGGAGGCGAGGGACAGCTGGTGGGCGCGCTCCTCCAGCTCCTGGCGGGCCTGTTCGATCTCCAGGTTCTTGGTCTCGATGTCGTGGTTCTGCCGGGCCAGCAGCTCCGCCTTCTCCTCCAGTTCGGCGTTGGAGGCCTGGAGCTCCTCCTGGCGTGCCTGCAACTCCTCGGACCGGGTCTGGAGTTCGGCGGTGAGCCGCTGGGACTCGCCGAGCAGTTCGTCGGTGCGGGCGTTGGCGATGATGGCGTTGACGTTGACGCCGATGGTCTCCATCAGCTGGTCGAGGAAGTCCCGGTGGACCTCGGTGAAGGGGCGGACGGAGGCCAGTTCGATGACGCCGAGGACCTGCTCCTCGACCACGATCGGCAGCACGATCAGCGACAGCGACTCGGTGCGGCCGAGACCGGAGGAGGCGGCCAGGTAGTCCGGCGGGAGGGAGTCGACGGCGATGGTGCGCCGGCTGCGCGCGGCCTGGCCCACGAAGGACTCGCCGAGGCGGAAGCGGGTCGGGCGCTCACCGTCGGGGAACGCGTAGGAGCCGACGAGCCGCAGCACCGTTCCGCGGGGGCTCTCCTCGGCGAGGTAGAAGGCGCCGCACTGTCCGCCCACCAGCGGGGCGAGTTCGTCCATGACCGACTCGGCGACCACCGAGAGGTCCCGCCGGCCCTGCATCAGCGCCGAGAAGCGGGCGAGGTTGGTCTTGAGCCAGTCCTGTTCCTCGTTGGCGCGGGTGGTCTGGCGCAGGGACTCCACCATGGCGTTGATGTTGTCCTTGAGGTCGGCGACCTCGCCGGAGGCGTCCACGGTGATCGAACGGGTGAGGTCCCCGGCGGTGACGGCGCCGGTCACCTCGGCGATGGCCCGGACCTGCCGGGTGAGGTTGCCGGCCAGCTCGTTGACGTTCGCCGTGAGCCGCTTCCAGGTGCCGGAGACGCCCTCGACCCGGGCCTGGGCGCCCAGGCGGCCCTCGGTGCCGACCTCGCGGGCGACCCGGGTGACCTCGTCGGCGAACGACGAGAGCTGGTCGACCATGGTGTTGATGGTGGTCTTCAACTCCAGGATCTCGCCCCGGGCGGTCACGGTGATCTTCTGGGTGAGGTCGCCCTCGGCCACCGCCGTGGCGACCTGGGCGATCGAGCGGACCTGCGCGGTGAGGTTGCCGGCCATGGAGTTCACCGAGTCCGTCAGGTCGCGCCACGTCCCCGAGACGCCCTCGACCCGGGCCTGGCCGCCCAGGCGCCCCTCGGTGCCGACCTCGCGGGCGACCCGGGTGACCTCCCCGGCGAACGAGGACAGCTGGTCGACCATCGTGTTGACGGTGTCCTTGAGTTCCAGGATCTCGCCCCGGGCGTCGACCTCGATCTTCTGGGTGAGGTCCCCGCGAGCCACCGCCGTCGTCACCTGGGCGATGTTGCGCACCTGCCAGGTGAGGTTGCCGGCCATCGCGTTGACGGAGTCGGTGAGGTCCGCCCAGGTGCCCGACACTCCCGGCACCTGCGCCTGGCCGCCGAGCCGCCCCTCGGTGCCGACCTCGCGGGCCACCCGGGTCACTTCCGAGGTGAAGTGCGACAGTTGGTCGACCATGCCGTTGAACACGGTGGCGATCTCGCCGAGCAGCCCGTCCGCGTCGTCGGGCAGCTCGGTGCTGAAGTCGCCGTCCCGCACGGCCGTCAGACCCGCCAGCAGCTGCCGGAGCTCCGCCTCGTTGACCAGCGCGGTGCCCGGGCCGTCCGGCGGGCGGTGCTGCGACTCGGGGGACAGGATCGGGCCAGCCATCGAAATGTCGCCTCCGTAGAACGCCGCGCCGCCGGCCCGCATCCGGTCGCGGACACCTCGGGACGGGCCGCGGCTCCAGGTGTGATGTGTTCCCGTCCGGAGGCTATCGCAGCCGTTCGCCGAGCCGAAACGGCTGGTCGTCGCGTTGGTCCCGCCGGTTCACCGCGCTAGCCTGGGCCGTTCCGCGACGCACCCGAAGTGTACGAACCTCCTTCATGGAACCTTCACGACCGGTGACCGCATCGATCGGCCGGGACGGGGTAACGGGCGTTGCGTCACGAAGAAACGAGGAAAGGACTCCGATGGCCGCGACCACTGGTGAACCGCTCGTCTCCCCGGCCGCCTCCGCCACGGCGGGCCTGCGGGACCTGCTGCCGCCGGAGCTGGCGGCGGCGGAGGACCTGCGCGAGGTCGCGCCGGCCGACGCCCGGGAGCTGACCCGGGTGCTGCTGCGCCGGCTCGCGGCGCTGGAGGAGGGCACCCGGGAGTACTCGTACGTGCGGGCCACCCTGGTGGA
>NZ_JBEZUT010000399.1:0-6984 GCF_040636595.1 Kitasatospora sp. NPDC036755 | reverse complement strand
CGGGGGGCCGGCAGTGGATGGGCTGGTCCAGCTGGGTCTCAGTCCGGTCCGGTAGCACCCGGATCGGCGTCAGCACGAGGGATCGGAGTTCTGCGGTCATCGCCTTCGACGGCCGCTGGACCCCCCGGGTGTTCCCGGTGAAGGAGCGCACCGAGCCGACGGCCTGGATGGCCTGGTCCGGCCTCTCCTCCTGGCGGACGCCGACGGTGCACCTGGCCCACACCATCCACGCGGCGCTGGCGGCCACCGGGAGGCGGCAGCGGGCGATGGCCTGGCGGGCGCGGCTGGCCACCAGCAGGGCGGACCTGGCGCTGGCGGCGCTGGCCGTCGCGCTGGTCCTGCCGGGGTGGCTCGGGTACCGGATCCTGCAGCTGGCCGGCCGCTGGTGAGGAGCACCGCGGGGGCCCGCCGGCCGGGGTCGGTCGGCGGGCCCCGCCGGGCCGGCGGGCGGAGCGGGAGCCGTCAGTACGGCCGCACGAGGACGTGCGCCGCGCCGGGGATGCCGACCTTGAGCAGCTCGTCCTCCTCCGGCGTGGTCGCGGTGCCCGTCTCCTGCTTGAGGACGGCCCGTGACAGCGCCTGGACCCACATGGCGCGCGGGCGGCGGCGCTCCTCCCAGGCGGCGAGCGCGGCGGGGACGGAGTCGGCTCCGTCCAGGCACAGGGCCAGCACGAGGGCGTCCTCGACGGCCATCGCGGCGCCCTGGGCGAGGTGCGGGGTGGAGGCGTGGGCGGCGTCGCCGGCCAGGACGATCCGGCCGACGTGCCACGGCTCCTCGACGGTGACCTGGGAGATCCGCGAGTAGACCACGGCGGCCGGGTCGGTGATCAGCTCCAGGGCCTCGGCGATCGGCCCGCCGAAGCCGGCCAGCCGCTCGCGCAGCTGCTCGTGGGCGCGCTCCGGGTCCGGGCGGAAGTCCTCGGCCTCGGCGAAGACCGATCCCAGGTACATGTGCTCCGCGCTGATGGGGGTGAGCAGCGCCTTGGCCCGGAGGTTCCCGGAGGACATCACCACGCCCTGCACCTCGGGCGAACGCGGCAGCGTGACACGCCAGTTGGCGAAGCCGGTGTACTCGGGGAGGTACCTGTCGCCGTACAGGCGGCGGCGCAGCGGCGAGCCGATGCCGTCGAATCCGACGACCAGGTCGTAGCGGCCGGCGTGCCCGTCGCTCAGGGTGGCGTCGACGCCGTCGGCGTCCTCGGCCAGGGTGTTGACGGTGGTGCCGAAGCGGACGGTGACGCCCGCCTTCGCGGCGGCGTCGGCGAGGACGCGGGCCAGCGCCGGGCGCGGTATGCCGTTGTTGGCGGGGGCGTCGCCCATCCGGGGCTGCGGGATCCGCGCGAGGGTGGCGCCGGCCGGGTCGCAGATGGTCAGCACCTCCCATGCGAAGCCGACGGACAGGCAGTCCTCCAGGACGCCGATCTCGCGCATCACGTGCAGGGCGTTGGAGGGCTGGATGATGCCGACGCCGAGGGCCTCCGGCTGCTCGCGCAGCTCGGCGACGTCGACCTGGTGGCCGCGCTGGGCGAGGGCGGTGGCGAAGGTGAGGCCGCCGATGCCGCCGCCGTTGACGAGGACGCGCAGGGGTCTGGTCATGAGGGGTGCTCCGAAGGGAAGTTCACGGGGTGTCCGGTGTCCGGCCGGGAGCCGGTGCGGCGGGAGTCGGTCCGGCGACGGGCGCGGTGTCCGGCCGGAGTCGGTCCGGCCGGAGCCGGGTCAGCGGGCGGGTGCGGCGGCGAGGTCCATCAGGTGGTCGACTAGGGCGAGCAGCAGGTCCCGTCCGAAGGCGCGTTCGCGCACGTCGCCGAGCAGCATGGGGACCTGCGGGTCGAGGTCGAGGGCGGCCCGGATCTCGTCGGGGGTGCGGGTGTTGGTGTTGTGGAAGCAGTTGATCGCGACCACGAACGGGATGCCCCGGCTCTCGAAGAAGTCGATGGAGGCGAAGCTGGTCTCCAGCCGGCGGGTGTCGGCGATGACGATCCCGCCGAGGGCGCCGTTGACCAGGTCGTTCCACATGAACCAGAAGCGTTCCTGGCCGGGCGTGCCGAACAGGTAGACGACCAGCTCGGGGCTGACCGTGATCCGGCCGAAGTCGAGTGCGACGGTGGTGGTGGTCTTCTGGTCGACGCCGGCCAGGTCGTCGACGCCGACGCTGGCCCGGGTCAGGTACTCCTCGGTGCGCAGCGGGGTGACCTCGCTGACCGAGCCGACCAGGGTGGTCTTGCCCACGCCGAAGCCGCCGGCGATCAGGATCTTGACGGCGGCCGGGGCGGCGGGGGCGTCGATGGCGGAGTGGGGTGTTGCCATGTTCAGAGTCTCCGGAGTCCTTCGCGTACGGCCGTGAGCAGGCCGAGGTCCACGCCCCCGGCGGCCCGGGCCACCGAGAGCGGCGCCCGGGCCTTCAGCAGGCCCTGGGCGACCAGGTCGCCCAGCAGGATCTTGGTGACCGAGACCGGGAGGTCCAGGCCCGCCGACACTTCGGCGACGGCGATCGGGCGCCGACAGAATTCGAGGATCAGCCGGTGCTCGGGCTGGAGGCCGTGAGCACCGGCGCGGCTGCCCCGCGCCAGGGCCGCGTCGGCCTCCTCCTCGACCGTGGTGAGCACGGTGATGAGGGTGAGGTCGTCGCGTTCGGGCGCGGTCCGGCCGCGGGTGATCGTGTACGGGCGCACCATGCTGCCCGTCTCGTCCTCCGCGTCGTCCTCCAGCTCGCTCCAGTGCGGCACCGCGCCGCGTCGCCAGGCGTCGTCCCGGCCGGCCTGCGGGCCGGACCGGGGGCCCGGGGCCGTGTCGGGCCGCGGACCGTCGGCCGGACCGGTGACCGGTCCGGACTGCGGGCCGGCCTGCCGGCCGTCGTCGAGGCCGTCCCCCCAGGCGTCGTTCCCGTACGGTTCCACCCGGGTCAGCCCCGGTTCCTGGCGGCGAAGGCGTCGAAGGAGGCCGGGGCGGCGGGCGCGCCGGGGACGTCCTCGCCGCGGGCCGGGGTGGTGAGCTTCTGGCCGACCTGCTGCACCAGGGTGTGCATCGCGACGGACATCACCTCGGCGTCCACCTCCTGGGAGGCGACCACGGCCAGGTGGGTGCCCTTCGCGGCGGCGATGATGAACAGCCAGCACTCGGCGAGCTCGACGATCACCTGGTGCACCGGGCCGCCGTCGAACAGCGCGCCGACCCCGCGGGCCAGGCTCTGCTGGCCGGTGGCGACGGCGGCCAGGCGCTCGGCGTCGGCCCGCTCGATGGTGCGGGAGTGGCTGACCACGAGGCCGTCGTCGGACAGCAGGACGGCGTTCCTGGTCCCGGGCACGGAATCGACGAGTCCGTCCAGCAGCCAGTCCAGGTCCTGGTGGGTGGCGATCGTTCGGTTCATCACTGGTCATCCGTTCGTGTGGTTCGGGAGTCCGCGGCCGGAAGGGCCCAGGGAGACGGGTCGGGCGCGGGGTCCGCGGGGCCGGCGGGGGTGGGGGAGGGGCCCGGCGGGGCGGTGGGCAGCGGGTGCTCGCCGCTGTCCTGGGCCCGGGCGGCGCGGGACTGGCGCTGGAAGGCGCCGATCGCCGCCCCCGAGCGCCGCACCGGGCGCTCGGTCCGCTCGAACGGGCCCGCGGGCGTGGTGTCCTCGGCGGGCCGCTCGACCCACTGCGGCTGGGCCGGCGGGGGGACCCGCAGCTCGGCCGCCAGGCTGGCCTGCCGGACGCGTTGCGGCAGCGGGGCCTGGCTGCCCTCGGCCGGGCTGAACGGCACCGAGGTCCGGTACTCGCGGCGTCGGCGCCGCTCGGCCAGCCGGTAGTGGTCGGCCGGGCGGTACTGCTCGTCGGCGTACGGCGCCTCGGCCTCGGTGACCCGCGCGTAGGCGATGTCCGGGTAGGCCGGGGTGCCCTGGGCGGGCGCCGGGTCGGCCGGGGAGCTGTGTTCGATCGGCTGCTCCGGCTGGAAGGGCGGCTGGGCGGCCGGGAAGGGCTGCTCCACCCCGTAGGACGGCTGCGGGCCGTACGAGGGTTCAGCGCCCTGGGGCGGCTGCTCGCCGAAGGGCTGTTCGCCGAAGGGCTGCCCGGACGGGTACCCCTGCCCGGCCGGGTCGGCCGGGTACGGCTGCCCGGTCGGGTACGCCTGCTCCGGCTGGTGGGCCGGCTCCGCCGGGAACGGCAGCGGCGGCACCGGGACGTCCTGGAGCGTGGCCTCCGGCCCTTCGGCCGCCCCGGCGTCCGCCGAGGGCAGCCGCAGCGGCGTCCGGACCGGCAGCGGCGTCGGAGCGGGCTCCGGCCCCGGGAACGGCAGCGGAACGGGGGCGGCCCGCGGGGCGAAGTCGCCCTGGGTGAAGGCGTCCACCGGGGCGACCGGCGGGCCGGCCGGCGCCTGGGCGAGCGCCTCGTCGGAGGCCGAGCGCACGGCCCGGCGGGAGCGGCGCACCAGCGGGATCGGCTCGGTGGCCGTGCCGCCGCCGCCCGGCAGCCCGGTGTCGCCCTCCAGGACCAGCTCGTCCGGGACGAGCACGACGGCCCGGGTGCCGCCGAAGGCGGACGGGCGGAACTCGATCCGCAGCCCGTGCAGGGCGGCCAGCCGGGAGACCACGTGGAAGCCGAGGCGGATGTCGTCGGCCCGGGCCAGCACGTCGGTGCGCGGCGGGCGGCTCATCAGCTCGTTGGCGGCGTCGTACTGTTCCGGGTCCATGCCGAGGCCCCGGTCCTCGATCTCGATCGCGAGCCCGCGGCCGACCACGGCGGCGCGCACCTCGACCGGCGTGGGCGGCTTGGAGAAGGTGGTGGCGTTCTCCATCAGCTCGGCGAGCACGTGCGCCACCGGGCCGACGGCCCGCTCGGACAGCCACGGGTCGCCTTCGATGTCGATCGAGATCCGGCGGTAGTCCTGCACCTCGCCCTGCGCGGCGCGCAGCACGTCCAGCAGCGGGACGGGCTTGCGCCAGCGCCGCTGCGGCTGGCCGCCGGCCATGATGACGAGGTTCTCCTCGTAGCGGCGCAGACGGGCGGTGAGGTGGTCGAGGTCGAAGAGGCCCTCCAGGACCTCCGGGTCGTCGTGCTTGCGCTCCAGCTCGTCCAGCTTGCGCAGCTGGCGGCCGATCAGCAGCTGGGTGCGGCGGGCGATGCGCTGCAGCAGCCGCTCGAAGCCGCGGTGCTGCTCGGCCTGGCCGACGGCGGACTCCAGGGCGGCGGAGCGGGCCAGGTTGAGCGCCTGGCCGAGCCGGGCCAGCTCGTCGGTGCCGCCGCCGTGCCGGCCGGCGGTGATGGTGCGGGTCTCGGCCTCGACGTCCACCTGCTCGCCGCGGCCCAGGCGCTCGACCACCTCGGGCAGGGTGCGCCGCATCTCCTCGGCCTGGGTGTGCAGGTCCTTGATGCGGCGGCGCAGCGAGCGGCTGAGCCGCCAGGAGGCGATGACGACCGCGACGACCGTGATCAGGCCGATGACGGTGGTCAGCACCACGCGGGTGAGCATGCCGAGGATGGCGCCCTTGGCGACCTCGATGATGCCGTTGGTGCGGTCCTCGATCGCCTTGACCAGCGGCGGGTTGAGCCCGTCGAGGGCCTGGCGCCACTGCTCCTGGGTGGCCGGGATCTTGACGGTGCCGTTGGCGTCGGCGGCGGTGGGCTTGAGCAGCGCCTGCTCGACGGCGGCCTTGCCCTGCCAGGCCGAGCTGTTGACCAGCTCCTGCCAGGCCGGTGCCTCGCCGTCCGGGATGTACGGCAGGACCTGCACGTTGAGCAGGTGGTCCTGGGCGCCGATCAGCTGCTGGACCTGCTGGTAGTCGGTGGCCGACAGCCGCCCGGTGGGCCAGCCGCGGGCCAGGATGGCGTCCTCGCGGGAGAGCATCTCCTTGGCCCAGAAGGAGTTGACCAGGGTCTTGGACAGCCAGGTGACCTCACCGGTGTCGACCCGGCTGAGCGCGGTGAACAGCCGCAGGTCGACGCTGATCAGGTCGGTGTAGTAGGTGAAGACGCTCTGCTGGTCGGTGGTGCCGCGGTCGACGGCGGCCCGCTGCTCGGCCAGCTTGCCCATGGCCTGGCGGGCCTCGACGACGGCCGTGCGGATCTCGGCCGGGGCGCTGTCGGCGGTCTCCCCGGAGAGGGTCTGGAACTGGCGGACGGCGTCGTCGGTCAGCTGGCGCTGGTGGCGCAGCTGGTCGGTGTTGGCACCGGGCCGGGCGAGCGCCTCGGCGCTGAGCCGCCGTTCCTCCTGGAGGTTGTAGTAGACGATGTTGGACGGCTGGCCGGCCTTCTGGGCGATGGTGGCCTGGTCGGCCAGTCGCTGGAAGTCGGCGATGGTCTCGCCACTGGTCACGGCCCAGAGGGCGACCAGGGCGATGCTGGGGACGACGGCCAGGACGAGCAGCGCCGTCCGCAGGGACAGGCGTGGACGCCTGCGGGGGCCCTTCGGCGTCGGGGGTCGCCGATTCGCACGCGCGCGCAGAGCTGACTCCTTGGGGCTGGCGGGCCGGCCGGTGAGGGGGCGGGCCGTCCGGGGCACGGGTTTTTGACGAAGCGATACTAGTCATATCGTGTGATTGGAGTGAAAACCCGTTCGCCGCCTGGGCCGCGCTTGCGCACGCGGTGGACACAATGTCATTCAACCGTTGACCGTATGTATGCGGAGCAGGCGGTTCCGGGCTCGCCCGACACAGTGTCCACGAGCCGCCCAGCCGACGGATGTCCGGGGTGTGAAAACTGTGTGATGCCTCGCCGGGGGCCGGTTTCAGGGCGTCAGTAGGCGTGACCGGGTGGCCTCCAGCTCCTCCGCCAGCACCCGTCCGGCCGTCTCCGGATCGCCGTCGCGCAGCGCCCGGACGAGGTCCGCGTGCGCGTCGTAGCCGTGGTCCTGGTCCTCCGTGCGCAGCCCGAACAGGCCCACCAGGGCGACCAGTTGCTCGCGCAGAACCGGGGCGAACCAGCTGGTCAGCCGCGCCCGCCGCGCCGGACTTCATTTCAACGCCCGCGACGTCTTCCAGCACCCCACCGTCCGCGAGCTCGCCGTCGTCGC
>NZ_JBEZUT010000398.1:0-7026 GCF_040636595.1 Kitasatospora sp. NPDC036755 | reverse complement strand
GGCCGGCGGCACCGGCGGCCGGGGCCTGGTCGGCGGCGACCGCGGTGGCGCTCCGGTCGGCGGCGGTGTTCCCGGCGAGGTCGGCGAGTCCGGCGGCGGCGCCGAGGACGACGGTGGCGGCGGCGAGGACGGAGACGAGGCGGGACTTGGCGGACATGAGGGCTCCTTTCGGGCATGGGGATGCCCGGTGGCTTGGGGTGGATTCGCCGGACGGGGCAGTGGTTCGTCCTGCTGCCCGGGGTGCTTCGGCGAGTTCGATTCTGCCGGGCCCGGAAGCCGGTTGTCCCGGCTCTCCGGTGACACAATCTGTCGCTGGCATATCTGTGTCAGCGGTTCCGTCCGGATCGTGCCAGGGGCGGTCACGACGGGTAGACGTGAACGAACCACCCCTCCAACTGCGGGGTTCTGGCGATGGCCTGGACGCAGACGATCAGGCACAGGGCGCGGGCGATGTCCGGGCTCGGCGCGATCACGAACATCACGCCGCGGGCACCCGCGCGCGAGCCGTGGACCCGGACGTGTTCAGGACCGTCGTGGAGATCGGCGGCGGTGCGTAAGGCGGTGGCCACCGCGCCCTCGGCCGGCATCGGGGCTTCGCGGGGGCGGGTCAGGGCGAAGTGAACGACATGCACTCAGCCACGATGGAGGAAGCGGCGCGCCGATGGGCGGGCTTGCGTCGGCACGTTCCTGCCATGGCGTGCCTGTGCCAGCCCGAACGTCCGGATATGTGTGACGAATCCCGTTCCATGGCGGTCAGTTGCGGTCTGGGCGCGCCCCGCCGTCCGGCCCGTGCGCTCCTCCGGGTGGCGGAGGTGGATTCCTGCTGATCGGCGGGTGTCTGGGCTCTCCGGGGCGGTGGTATTTTCTGACCCCCGGACCTGCCCGTTTGTGGTTGTGGGCGACGTCCGGCACCACGGCCACGGGAAGCGGACCCCGTGGCCGCACCGCTCGTCTCATGGCCAGGGGGGCCGATCGAATGCTCACCACACTGGGCCTCACGCACCAGGCCGAGGCGGTCTACCGCCTCATGCTGGGTCAGCCCGACTGGGGCGTGCTCCGGATCGCCGAGGCGCTCGGCTGGGACGAGACGGCCGTCCGCGCGGCGATGGACGAACTGGCCGACCAGGAGCTGATCAGGCCGTCCTGGGACGACGGCGGCGCCATGCGCACGGTCAGCCCCAAGGTGGCCTTCGAGGCCCTCATCGCCCGCCGGCAGGCCGAGATCGCGCGCAAGCAGCACGAGGTCGAGTCCAGCCGGGCCGCGATCGCCGGGCTGGTCGCCGAGTACTCCATGCTGCGTCCCGAGGAGGGCGCCGGCGGCATCGAGCACCTGACCGGCCTCGACGAGATCCGCTCCCGCCTGGAGGAGCTGGGCGCCCGGGCCTGCCGCGAGACCATGGCCTTCGCTCCCGGCGGGAAGCAGACCCCGGAGAACCGCGAGGCCAGCCGCCCCATCACCCAGGCGCTGCTCGACCGCGGCGTCAAGGTGAAGACCATCTACCTCAGCAGCATCCGCAACGACCCGGGCAGCGTCGACCACGCCAACTGGCTGGCCGCGCACGGCGGTGAGACCCGCACCATCGGCGTCCTGCCGATGCGGATGCAGATCGTCGACCGCGAGATCGCGATGGTGCCCCTCGACCCCGACGACGTGACCAAGGGCGTCGCGGTGATCCGCGAACCCGGGGCCCTCGCCGGGCTGTGCGCGCTCTTCGACCAGGTCTGGGAGCAGTCCGAGCTGCTCGGCGCCGCGCCGGTCACGCCGGCCGGCGAGATCACCCCGCAGCAGCGCGAACTGCTCCGCCTCCTGTCCGCCGGTCTCACCGACGAGGCCGCCGCCCGCCGGCTCGGCATCTCGCTGCGCACCGAGCGCCGGATGATCACCGACCTGATGGAGCAGTTCGACGCGCAGAGCCGGTTCCAGCTCGGCCAGCGCGTCAGCGAACGCGGCCTGCTCTGACGCCGCCCGGCGGCCGACCGCCGCCGGGTGGTGCGGCGGGCGGCGGTCGGCGGCCGCCGACGCGGCCCGGTCGGGGCCGGGTCGGGGCCCGCGGTCAGCTCAGGGTGCGGACCGCGGCGGCGTCGTACGGGCGCAGCTCGGCGAAGCGGCCGGAGAGGACCTTGGCGGCCCACTGCGGGTCCTGGAGGAGGGCCCGGCCGACGGCGACCAGGTCGAACTCGTCGCGCTCCAGCCGGTCGAGCAGGTTGTCGATGCCCTGGACCGGCGCGCCCTGGCCCGCGAAGGCGTCGATGAAGTCGCCGTCGAGGCCGACCGAGCCGACGGTGATGGCGGGGCGGCCGGTGAGCTTCTTGGTCCAGCCGGCCAGGTTGAGGTCCGAGTCGTCGAACTCGGGGACCCAGTAGCGGCGGGTCGAGGCGTGGAAGGCGTCGACGCCGGCCTCGGCGAGCGGGGTGAGGATCGCCTCCAGCTCCTGCGGGGTCTCGGCGAGGCGGGCGTCGTAGTTGCCCGACTTCCACTGCGAGTAGCGGAAGATCACCGGGAACTCCGGGGAGACGGCGGCGCGGACCGCGGCGACGAGCTCGGCGGCGAACCGCGTCCGGGCGACCGGGTCGCCGCCGTAGGCGTCGGTGCGGCGGTTGGTCCCGGCCCACAGGAACTGGTCGAGCAGGTAGCCGTGGGCGCCGTGCAGCTCGACGCCGTCGAAGCCGGTCCGTTCGGCGGCCGCGGCGGCCTCGGCGAACGCGCCGATGACGGCGTCCAGGTCGGTCCGGGTCATCGCCCGACCCGTTCCCTCGGTGCCGTCCAGCCGGATCCCGGACGGGCCCACGGCGGGGGCGTCGGCGAAGGGCGGGTCGCCCTGCTTGCGGGCCATGCCGATGTGCCAGAGCTGCGGCACGATGGTGCCGCCCGCCGCGTGGACGTCCTCGGCGACGCGGGCCCAGCCGGCCAGTTGCTCCGCGCCGTGGAAGCGCGGGATGTCGGCGCTCTGGCCGGCGGACTCGTGGCCGACGTAGGTGCCCTCGGTGATGATCAGGCCGACGCCCGCGGCGGCGCGGCGGGCGTAGTACGAGCGCACGTCCTCGCCGGGGACGCCGCCCGGGGAGAAGCTGCGCGTCATGGGCGCCATCGCGATGCGGTTGGGCACGGTCAGCCCGTTGATCGCGACGGGCCGGGACAGGATTCCGGCCGCGCGGGAGGCGGCGGGCTCGGTGACGGTCATGGGGATTCCTCGTGGACGATGGCGGGTCGGGCCGGGACGTGAACGGCTGCCCGCACCAACCGCCGCGGCGGCCTGCGCATTCCGCGCGCCGGGTCCTAAGGAGTGCGCGGGCGCGGTTCCACCCGCATCAGCAGGTTGTCGGGGTGGTTGGTGCTGGTCATGACGCCCCGTACCCGCACGCCCGGGACGGGTACCAGCCGCCAGCGGCCCGCCACGGTCGCGGCCACGGTGAGCATCTCGGTGCGGGCGAAGGACTCCCCGACGCACTGGTGGTGGCCGGCGCCGAAGGGCAGGAACGCGCCGCGCGGGACGGCGGGCCGGTCGGGCAGCCAGCGGTCGGGGTCGAACCGCCGGGGGTGGGGGAAGTGGCGCGGGTTCCGGTGCAGGACCAGGGCGCTGAAGATGAACTCGGTGCCGCGGCGGAAGCGGTAGCCGCCGAGTTCGACGTCGACGACGGCGCGGCGGATGGTGATGCCGCCGGGGTTGCGCATCCGCAGCGCCTCGTCGACGACGCGCCGCGTGTAGTCCAGCTCCGGCAGCCGGTCGGCGGTGGGCGGGACGGCGTTCCGGTCGTGCAGCTCCTGGTGGAGCCGCTCGTCGACGAGGGGGTTCCGGCCGAGTTCGTGGAAGAGCCACGCGAGCCCGCCCGCGGCGGTCTCGGTGCCGGCCACCAGCAGGGTGATGAGTTCGTCGTGGAGCTGACGTTCGGTCATCGCCTCCCCGCTGTCGGCGTCCCGGGCGTCCAGGAGCATGGAGAGCAGGTCCGGCCGCTCGCCCGCGGGGTCGGCGCGTTCGGTCCGGACGAGGTGGTCGATGACCCTGCGCAGTCGGGCGTGGGCGTCGGCGAGGCGGCGGTTGCCCGGGGTGGGGATCCGGTGCCACAGGTCCGTGGGGTCCAGCACGCGGGTGTACATGCCGCGCAGGACGACGGGCAGGGCGCGGCGGATCTCGGCGGCGGCGGCCGCGTCGAGCGCGGTGGAGAACAGCGTCGAGGTGACGATGGCGAGCGACAGTTCCAGCATCTGCCGGGTGACGTCCACGACCTGGCCGGGCCGCCAGGAGGCGGCGCGCTCGGCGGCGAACCGCGCCATGGTGTCGACGTAGTGGGTGATCCGGCGGTGGTGGAACGCCGGTTGCACCAGGCGCCGTTGGCGGAGGTGGAAGGCTCCCTGGGAGGTGGCCAGCCCGTTCCCGAGGTAGGGGCGGAGCTTGTCGAAGGAGCGGCCCTTGGCGAAGCTCGCCGCGTCGGTGACCAGCACGCGGTGGACGAGGTCCGGGCCGGTCAGCAGGTAGCTCGGTTTCGGGCCGAGGTGGGTGGCGACGATCGGGTCGTACGCGGTGAGGCCGTCGAGGAACTCCAGTGGGCGCCGCCACAGTTCGAGGGCGTGGCCGAGCAGCGGGAGCCGTCCGGGAGCGACGGGAGGAGCCGGCGGGCGGCTGGCGGTGGGCATCGTCGTTCCTCCGGTGAGGGGTGGGGAACCAGTCTGCGGCCCGGCGCGCCGTCCGGGCATCCGTGACACCGGGGCGCGCTGGTGGACTCCGGGGCGCGCGGGGCGCGAAGCTGGTCTTGTCCGTACAACTCGATGCGTTCGCCTGCCGTACGGCGGGCCGTCACGAACGGGCCGCCGGGCGGTACCCCGCACGCGCTGTCCTTGGTGGCGCCGTCCTCCACCCTCCCTCCTGACATGTAGAGGTCAACCACCCATGGCAGACCCGACCCGCCGCCGCTTCCTGCAACTCGCGGGCGCGACCCTCGCGTTCCCGGCCCTGTCGCAGAGCATCGCGCGCGCCACCTCCATCGCTCCGCAGGGGAGCACCGGCACCATCCAGGACGTCGAGCACATCGTCGTCCTGATGCAGGAGAACCGTTCCTTCGACCACTACTTCGGCTCGCTCAAGGGCGTCCGCGGCTTCGGCGACCCCCGGCCGGTGACCCTGCCGAGCGGCTCCTCGGTCTGGCACCAGACGGACGCCCTCAAGCGGGAGGTCCTGCCGTTCCGGCCGCAGGTCGACGACCTCGGGATGCAGTTCGTCCAGGACCTCAACCACGACTGGGCCGGCGGCCACCGGGCCTTCAACGGCGGCCGGTACGACCAGTGGGTGCCCGCCAAGACGGCCACCACGATGGCCTACCTGACCCGCGAGGACATCCCCTTCCACTACGCCCTCGCCGACGCGTTCACCATCTGCGACGCCTACCACTGCTCGTTCATCGGCTCCACCGACCCCAACCGCTACTACATGTGGTCGGGCTGCACCGGCAACGGCGTCACCGGCAACGGACCGGTCCTCGGCAACCAGGAGGCCGGGTACACCTGGACCACCTACCCCGAGCGGCTGGAGAAGGCCGGGATCTCCTGGAAGGTCTACCAGGACGTCGGCGACGGACTGGACGCCGCCGGGTCCTGGGGCTGGATCGGCGACGCCTACCGCGGGAACTACGGCGACAACTCGCTGCTCTACTTCGACAACTACCGCAACGCCAAGCCCGGCGACGCGCTCTACGACAAGGCCCGCACCGGCACGAACGCCAAGGCGGGCGACGGCCTCTTCGACCACCTGCGGCGTGACGTCCAGGCCGGCACCCTGCCGCAGATCTCCTGGATCGCCGCCCCCGAGGCCTTCACCGAGCACCCCAACTGGCCCGCCAACTACGGCGCCTGGTACGTCTCCCAGGTGCTGGACGCGCTGACCTCGAACCCCGCGGTGTGGGCGAGGACGGCGCTGTTCATCACCTACGACGAGAACGACGGCTTCTTCGACCACGTCGTCCCGCCGTTCCCTCCCTCCGGCGCCTCCCAGGGCCTGTCGACCGCGGCGACCGGCGCCGACCACTACGGCGGCGGTATCGGCTACGCGGCCGGTCCGTACGGGCTCGGCCAGCGGGTGCCGATGCTCGTCGTCTCGCCCTGGAGCACCGGCGGCTACACCTGCTCGGAGACCTTCGACCACACCTCGATCCTGCGCTTCATGGAGCGTCGCTTCGGCGTCCGGGAGCCCAACATCTCGCCCTGGCGGCGCGCGATCTGCGGCGACCTCACCTCCGCCTTCGACTTCACCGCGTCCGACCCGACGGCGGCGGCACTGCCCTCCACGGCCGGCTACGCCCCGCCGGACCGCAACCGGCACGCCGACTACGTGCCCACCCCGCCCGCCACCGGCACCCTGCCCCGGCAGGAGGCGGGCGCCAAGCCCACCCGCCCGCTGGCGTACGCGCCGTACGTGGACGGGGCGGCCGACACCGCCACCGGCAAGTACCGGCTCACCTTCAGCGCCGGCGCGGCGGCCGGCGCCCAGTTCCTGGTGACCTCGGCCAACCGCACCGACGGCCCGTGGACGTACACCGCGGAGGCCGGGAAGACGATCGCGGACGCCTGGAACACCACGTACTCCCAGGGCGTCACGGATCTGAGCGTGTTCGGGCCGAACGGCTTCCTGCGCCGTTTCCGCAACCCCGGGAAGACGGCCGGGCCGGAGGTCACCGCGCGCCACGACGCGGCCACCGGCAACCTCGTCCTCACCCTCACCAACGCGGGCGCCGCGGACGCGGTGCTCACCCTCGTCAACGCCTACGGGGGCACGCCGCGGACCCTCACCGTCGGCCGGGGTGCGACCGTCACGCACACCGTCGACCTGAGCGCCTGCCGCAACTGGTACGACGTGACGGTCACCTCCGGGGCGGGCGCCGACTTCGTGCGCCGGCTCGCCGGGCACGTCGAGACCGGCGCCCCCGGCCTCTCCGACCCGGGCATCCTCACCTCGTACCAGCCACCCCAGTGGAGAAGCAGTGCAGACGTCTCACAAGGTGAATCGCTTCGGATCCCTTCTCCAGCTCTTCCGCGCC
>NZ_JBEZUT010000397.1:0-7113 GCF_040636595.1 Kitasatospora sp. NPDC036755 | reverse complement strand
GCCGCGACCGCCTGGGCGGCCGCCTGCGCGGCGTTGCCCTCGGCGGACTCCGTCGCGGACTGCGCCACCCGTCCGGCGGCCTGGGCGCGCTGCTGGTCGGCCTCTCCCTGCACGGTGACCGCCGCCGCCCCGGCCACCCCGAGCGCGGCCACCGAGGGCAGCGCCACCCGTAGCAGCGCCGTCCGGGTGGCCGCCCTGGCGGCGCCGCGGCGCTGGGCGCGGGACTGTTCGCGGGCTGCGAGGCGCAGCTCCGCGCGGGTCGGACGGGCGGCTGCATCGGGAGCCATCGGGGGCTGCCTCCTCGGTGGGCCTCGGACGTCGTCGGACGAGGGGGAAAACAGCCGTGACTGTAGCTCCAAGGCCGACGCCCCGGAAAAACCTCCGGATGTCAAGGGGTCGGCCGGGGGGTCTGTGCGGAGGTTGCGGAGAGGGTGGGTATACCCGCTGGTAGCAAGGGTGGGAGCTGTGACTTTGCCCTCCTCTTCGGGGGTGGCACGGTCAACCGTGCCGGGTGGCGCTAACCTCCCCTCAGATTGGTTATTGACCGTTAACCGCGCCGGCGGCCCGCGAGGCCCGGTCGGATGGTGGACGACGAGGTCCAGGAGGCAGTCATGAGTGTGTCGGGGCCGATCCGTGTGGTGGTCGCCAAGCCCGGGCTCGACGGTCACGACCGTGGTGCCAAGGTCATCGCGCGTGCCCTGCGCGACGCCGGTATGGAGGTCATCTACACCGGACTGCACCAGACGCCCGAGCAGGTCGTCGACACCGCGATCCAGGAGGACGCGGACGGCATCGGGCTGTCGATCCTCTCCGGCGCCCACATGACGCTGTGCGCACGGGTGCTGGAGCTGCTCAAGGAGCGCGACGCGGAGGACATCAAGGTCTTCTGCGGGGGGATCATCCCGGACGAGGACATCGCCGAGCTCAAGGCGATGGGCGTCGCGGACATCTTCACCCCGGGCACGCCGACCCGGGACGTGGTCGCCTGGGTCGAGTCGAACCTGCGGGCCGGCTGAGCCGAAGTCCGTCGAGCGGGCCGGTCCGTCCGTCGGACCGGCCCGCTCCGCCGTGTTCAGGCGTCCGCGAGCTCCGCGAGCATCGCGGCCCGGAAGCGCAGGGTGCCGGCCAGCCGGGCGAAGGTCTCGGACCATGCGGAGTCCGGGGCGGCACCGGCGGTCAGCTCCTCCACCGCGGCGGCCGCCTCCGGGGCGAGCGCGCGCTCCGTCATCCCGAGCACCCCGCTGTGGCTCCACGGGTAGGCCCCGGAGGCCGCCGCCCGGGCCAGCGCGTCCACCACGGCGGTGGACAGCGGCGGCGTCCACGGGGTGGCGCAGGCGCCGAGCAGCTGGAAGGCCTCGCCGAGTCCGTGCACCGCGATGAACGCGGCCGTCCAGGCGGCCCGTTCCGGTGGCGGGAGGACGGCCAGCAGCTTGGCCGGGGCGCCGGTGGTGCGCAGCGCGCGGGCCCGGGCGCCGCGTGCGGGAGCGGTCGGGGCGGGGCCGAGCAGCGCCCGGGCCCAGTCGGCGTCCTGCTGGCGGACGGCGGCCCGCGCCCAGGCCTCCCGCAGGTCGTCGGCCCAGCTGCTGCTGGTCTCGTCGATGCTGTCGCCGACCCGCAGGGCCAGCAGCCGCTCGGGCGTCAGCCCGGTGCTCTCCGGCCAGAGCGACAGCGGCGCCGCGGCCACCACCTCGCCGAACCACCAGGCGCGTTCGCCGCGCCCGGTGGGCGACTTGGGCGCGATCCCGTCGCGCTGCATCCGGGCGTCGCACTCGGTGGGCGGGGTGACCAGCAGGTGCGTGCCGGTGTCGGCGAGCCGGACGGCGGCCCGTGCCCGTTCGGCCATCCGGCGGGCGAGTGCCGAGCCGGGCAGGGTGGAGAGCAGCTCGGCGGCGGTGGCCCGGACGTTCTTGCTGCGGTCGCCGAGGGCGGCCTCCAGGAACGGTTCGTCGGCGGGGGAGAGGCCGTCCTGGAGGGCGTCCAGGAAGAGCAGGCGGTCCTCGGCGCGCTCGGTGGACCAGGTGCCGCGCAGCAGCTCCAGGCCGGCCGCGGGGTCGCGGCGGCGCAGCAGCGTGAGGTGGGTGACCCGCTCGGCGAACAGGCCCTCGTGCCACACCCGGTCGTCCGCGGGCTGCCGCGCCGGCTCGGGGGCGGTGGTGCGCAGCACGAACCGCCAGTCGGGGTTCTGCTCGGCCAGCCAGCGGCCCAGCGGACCGGCCAGCGCCACGGCGTCCGAGCGCAGTTCGCTGCGGGCGCGGGCGGCGTCGAGCAGTCCGGGCACCAGTGCGGCGGGCGGTCGCAGGCCGCTCGCCCGGGCGGTGGCGAGCCACTGCGGCAGCAGCTCGGCCAGGTTGGCCAGGGTGCCGCCGCCGCTGCCGGTGCGTCCGGCGAGCAGGACGGCCAGCCGGCGGGCGGCCGGCTCGGGCAGCTCCGGGCGGGTGTCCTCGGCCGCAGGCGGGCCGGGTGGCCCGGCGGCGGGTACGGGCAGTGCTCCGGCCCGGCGGCGGACGGCGGCCAGTGCGGCCAGCTCCAGCAGGGCGGTGGCCGGGTCTCCCTGGTCCACGGCGTCGGCGAGCGGCAGCGCGGTGGCCGGGAGCGGGCGGCGGTCGGTGCCGAGCAGGGCGCTGGTGTGCAGGGTCTCCCACGGGTCCTGGGTGATCGTCATTCTCGGTGCTCCTAAGGATTGGTGAGGCCGACCGGGTGCCGGCCGGCGGACCAGGCCGTGACCGGGGCGAAGCCCTGGTGGCCGTACTCGCCGAAGACCGTCAGGGGGCGGCCGGTGGAGACCGCGGCCAGCCGCCACAGCGCGGCCTCCGGGACGGCCGAGGCGCGGACCGGCACGGTGTGGTGGCCGTCCGTCAGGAACCAGCCGTCGGGGGCGTGGACCGGGACGACGTCGCCGAGCACGGTCGGCCGGCTCTCCAGCCACGGGTCGTCGGCGACGGCGGTGCCGTAGCCGGCCACCGCCTCGGCGACGGTGAGCCCGGCGGGCGGTCCGGCGGGGCCGGGTTCGGGGGCGCCGTAGCGCTCGCCGAGGGTGGCGCGCAGCGGGTGGGCGCCCGGGTAGTAGGCGAGTTCGGCCTCCACCAGGTGGCCGGTGGGCAGGGCGAGGGCGGGGGCCTGGCCGGGGCGGCCGAAGGCGAGCAGCAGCGCCTGGCGGCCGGTCTTGGCGCCGCGCAGCCAGACCCGGCGGGTGGTGAGCCGTTCGTCCGCGGTGTCCCGGGAGCCGAGCACCAGCCAGCGGTCGCGGACGGTGGGGCCGGCGGCCAGCACCTCGGCGGCCTCCACGGTGTAGCCGACCCTGGTCTGGACGGTGGCGGCGAGCTCGGCCGGCAGCTCCTCCATCCGGGTGGCGGCGGTGGCGAGCAGGTGCAGCATCGCGTACTCCTCCAGCAGCCGCTCCTGCGGCAGCGCGTCCAGTTCGCGGACCTTGGTGGCCAGGCCGGAGGCCTGGGCGTCGACCATCCGGGCGGCGACCTCCTCCCAGGGGCCGGCGGTGGACTGGTCGGCGAGGCCGTGCCGGACGCGGTCGGCCAGCCGCAGCCGCAGCTCGGCCGCGCCGGCCGCGACCCGGGCGGCCCGGCGGCGGGCGGTCTCCGGGTCGGCCTGCTTCTCCGCCCGCTTCTCGGCGCGGTCCTGGCGGGACTTGAGCCACTCGGCCACCCAGTCGGCGGGCTCGGCGGCCGGGACGGCCGCCGGGGTGCCGCTCCACAGCAGGAGGAGCCCGAGCGCGTGCTTGCACGGGAACTTCCGGCTGGGGCAGCTGCACTGGTAGGCGGGCGTGGCGAGCTCGATCGCGGTGCGGTACGGCGTGCGGCCGCTGCCCTTGCACTCGCCCCAGAGCGCGGTGCCGTCGGTGCCGGTGCCGGACCACGGCGCGGGGGCGGAGAGCTTGCCCGCCGCCTTCTGCGAGGGGGCGTCAGGCGCCAGGGACAGGACGTGTTCGGTGCTCCAGCGTTCCTCCATGCGACCGACCGTAGGCGGCGGCACTGACAGCGGCTGACGTTCCGTCCGGGGCACCCGGCGGGTTGTCAGTGGCTCGGTGCAGGGTTGTTCCCAACAGGTCCTGACTCCCCGATCACCCTTCCGCCCCGGGCATCCGTGTGCCCGGAGCCGACCCGAAGGAGCCCGAGATGACCGACGTTCTGCGGCAGCACGCCGAGGACGCCTTCGCCGGTGAACTGGCCGCACTGGCCGCGCAGGACGAGCGTCCGCGCCCCGAGCGCTGGAAGCTCTCGCCGTGGGCCGTGGCGACGTACCTGCTCGGCGGCGAGCTGCCCGACGGCACCCGGATCACCCCCAAGTACATCGGTCCGCGCCGGGTCGTCGAGGTCGCCGTGACGACCCTGGCGACGGACCGCGCGCTGCTGCTGCTCGGCGTGCCGGGCACCGCGAAGACCTGGGTGTCCGAGCACCTGGCCGCGGCGATCAGCGGCGACTCCACGATGCTGGTGCAGGGCACCGCGGGCACACCGGAGGAGGCCGTCCGGTACGGCTGGAACTACGCCCAGTTGCTCACCCGCGGGCCCAGCCGGGACGCCCTGGTGCCCTCGCCGCTGATGCGGGCGATGGCCGACGGCAGGATCGCCCGGGTCGAGGAGCTCACCCGCATTCCGGCCGACGTGCAGGACAGTCTGATCACCATCCTGTCCGAGAAGACGCTGCCGATACCGGAGTTGGGCGACGAGACCCAGGCGGTGCGCGGCTTCAACGTGATCGCCACCGCCAACGACCGCGACCGCGGCGTCAACGAGCTCTCCAGCGCGCTGCGCCGTCGCTTCAACACCGTGGTGCTGCCCCTGCCGGGCTCGCTGGACGAGGAGGTCGACATCGTCACCCGCCGGGTCAACCAGCTCGGCCGCTCCCTGGAACTGCCCGAACTGCCCGGCGGCGCCGAGGAGATCAGGCGCGTGGTCACCGTCTTCCGCGAGCTGCGGGCCGGCCTCACGGTGGACGGCCGGACGAAGGTCAAGACCCCGAGCGGCACCCTCTCCACCGCCGAGGCGATCTCGGTGGTGACCAACGGACTCGCCCTGGCCACCCACTTCGGCGACGGCGTGCTGCGCGCCGGGGACGTGACGGCCGGCATCCTCGGCGCCGTCGTCCGCGACCCGGTGGCGGACCGGGCGGTCTGGCGCGAGTACGTCGAAGGGGTGGTGCGCGAGCGCGACGGCTGGAAGGACTTCTACCGCGCCGCCCGCGAGGTGACCGCGTGACGTCCGAGGTCGCCCTGCTGGGCATCCGCCACCACGGCCCCGGCTCGGCCCGGGCGGTGGCCGCCGCGCTGGCCCAGTGGCGGCCGGACGCGGTGCTGATCGAGGGCCCGCCGGAGGCCGACGGCATCGTCCACCTGGCCGCCGAGAAGGACCTGGTCCCGCCGGTGGCGCTGCTCGCCCACGCGGTGGACGACCCGGCGAAGGCCGCCTTCTGGCCGTACGCCGAGTTCTCCCCGGAGTGGGTGGCGATCCGGCACGCCGTGGAGCACGACCTGCCGGTCCGCTTCATCGACCTGCCCGCCGGGTACGGCTTCGCCCCGGCCCCGGAGCCGACCGCCGGGGAGGACGGCGGTGCCGAGGACGGGGCCGCCGGGGAGGACCTGGGCGAGCCGGTCGCCGACCCGCTGGCGCTGCTCGCCGAGGCCGCCGGGCACGACGACGCCGAACGCTGGTGGGAGGACGTGGTCGAGCACCGCGCGCCCGGCTCCGACGCGCTGGCACCGTTCGCCGCCGTCGCCGAGGCGATGGGCGCGCTGCGCGCCGAGGGCCTCGGCGAGTCCCGCCGCGACCTGCTGCGCGAGGCGCACATGCGCCAGCAGATCCGTGCCGCCCGCCGCGCCGGCCACCACCGGATCGCCGTGGTCTGCGGGGCCTTCCACGTCCCCGCGCTGGAGCGGATGCCCACCGTCGCCCACGACCGGGCGCTGCTCGCCGGGCTGCCGAAGAAGGTGCGGACGGACATCACCTGGGTGCCGTGGACGCACCGCCGGCTCTCCCAGGCCGACGGCTACGGCGCGGGCGTGCAGTCGCCCGGCTGGTACCACCACCTGTTCACCACCGACGGGGACCCGGTGCCGCGCTGGCTCACCCGGGCCGCCGAACTGCTGCGCGCCGAGGACCACCCGGTCTCCTCCGCGCACGTGATCGAGGCGGTCCGGCTCGCCGAGAGCCTGGCCGTGCTGCGCGGCCGCCCGCTCGCCGGGCTGACCGAGACCCTGGACGCCGTGCGCGCGGTGCTCTGCGAGGGCTCGGACGTCGCCCTGGAGCTGGTCCGGGACCGTCTGGTGGTCGGCGACGAACTCGGTGAGGTCCCGGACTCCGCACCGGCGGTGCCGCTCCAGCGCGACCTGACCCGGCTGCAGCGCTCTCTGCGGCTCAAGCCCGACGCCGTGCCGAAGGACATCGACCTCGACCTGCGCAAGGAGACCGACGCGGCCCGCTCCCGGCTGCTGCACCGGCTGCGGCTGCTGGGCGTGGACTGGGGCGTGCCCGCGCGCTCCTCGGTGAACTCGACCGGGACGTTCCGGGAGAGCTGGCGGCTGTGCTGGCAGCCCGAGTTCGCCGTCCGGATCGCCGAGGCCGCCCAGTGGGGCACCACGGTCGAGGAGGCGGCGGCCGACAAGGCGGTCGGCACCGCCCGCGCCGCCGGGGAACTCGCCGAGCTGACCGGCCTGGTGGAGACCTGCCTGCTCGCCGGGCTGTCCGGCGCCCTGCCCGCCGTGATGCGGGTGCTCGCCGACTGCGCGGCCCTGGACACCGACGTCGCGCACCTCGCGGGCGCGCTGCCCGCACTGGTGCGCGCGCTGCGCTACGGCGACGTGCGGGGCACCGACCACGGCGCGCTCGCCGAGGCGGCCTCGGGCCTGGCCGGGCGGATCTGCGTCGGGCTGCCGCCCGCCTGCGTCGGCCTGGACGCCGAGAGCGCGGCGGCGATGCGCGGGCGTCTCGACGAGGTGCACGGGGCGATCGGCCTGCTGGCCGCCGACCCCGCCCTCACCGCCGCCGCGGCAGCCGAGGCCGCCGACACCGACGAGACCGCCGTCGAGGCCGCGCCGGACCCCGACGCTCTGGCCGGCCTGGCATCGAGCACCGCCGCTACTGGCTGGAGCACCGCCCGGGC
>NZ_JBEZUT010000396.1:0-7181 GCF_040636595.1 Kitasatospora sp. NPDC036755 | reverse complement strand
GGGCCCTGCTGCGCACCCGCCCGCTCGCGGCGGACGGCTGAGCCGCCGCCGGGGCCGCGGCGGCGGCAAGGCGGCGGCCGCCCCGGCGGGGGCTACGGGATGCTCCACCGGTGCGGATGCTCCGGCCCGGTGGGGGCGGGCGAAGACGTTCAGCTGCCCGTGGCTGCCGAGGACGAGTTCGGCCACGCCGCCCCGGCGCCGGCTTCGCTAGGCCGTGGCCCGCCGGACCCGGTAGTTCCAGCGCGTGAGCGACCGGACGACGGTGGCGGCGCCGGCGGGGTTGGCGCTGTGGACGTGGACCGTGCCGATCCGGAAGGGCCGTCCGCGGAAGGCCGCCTCCTCCAGGAGGGTCACCACCGGCATGATGCTGTCGTCACCGCCGAGGTCGTGGTCGAGCCAGAGCTCGTCGATGTACCCGTCGCGGTGTTCCCGCAGGAGCTCGACGCCCTCGCGGCTGGTGCGGGCGATCCGGGTGGCCCGGGGCAGCGGCCGGAGGTCGTCGATGCCGAGGACGACGGGCGTCGGCGCGGTCGGGGTCTCTGTCACCTGGTCATCGTCCCAGGAGCGCGGCCGCGCGTTCGGTGATTTTTCGATCGACCGTACGGCTCGGCGCGGCCGGCGTCCTGGGCGGGCGGTGGTGCCCGGTTGTCACGGTGTGCGCTGCAGCCCCTGGGCGGAAGCACCGTCGGCGGCGGCGGGGACGGCGGTGGCAGAGGCGGCGGTGCGCGCCATCGGGGCCGTGGCCCCTACCGGGGCACCGCTGGCGGGACGGCCGGCGGCGGGCCGGCCGGCGGGCGCGGCCGGGCGCAGCAGGACGGCGCAGGTGAGGGCGGCCAGCAGGGCGAGCGAGGCGGACACGATCAGGCAGAGCCGGAGGCCGTCGAGGAAGGAGCCGCCGAGCGCGCTCAGGGCCGGTCCGGTGGCGGCCCCCAGGTCGAGCCCGGCCACGGCGCCGAGCCCCTGCTCCCGGGCGACGTCGAGGACGTGGCCGCCGGTCTCGGCGGGCACTCCGGCGTCGGCGAGTCGGTCGGGCAGGGCGCCGAGGGCGCGGGTGGTCAGCAGGGCGCCGAGCACGGCCGGGCCGAGGGCGCCGCCGAGCTGGCGGAAGGCGTTGTTGCCCGCGGCGGCCATGCCGGCCAGGTGGTGCGGGACGGAGGAGACGGCGGAGGCCGTCATCGGGGTGAGGACGGCGCCGATGCCCAGGCCGAGCAGGACCAGGCGCCAGGCGAGCGACCCGTAGGAGGTGCCGGCGTCGATGCCGCTCAGCGACAGCAGCGAGCCGGCCATCACCACCAGGCCGGTGGTGATCATGACCCGGGGGGACACCCGGTGCATCAGCCGGCCGACGGGGATGCCCGCGACCAGGGACGTCCCGGACACCAGGACCATCCGCAGTCCGGCCTCCAGCGTGGTCAGGTGCTGCACCAGGCCGAAGTACAGGCTCAGGACGAAGAAGAAGCCGATCAGCCCCAGGAAGCTGACCATGGCGACCAGGGAGGTGGCGGCGAAGGCGGGGCTGCGGAACAGGGCCGGGTCGAGCATCGGGCTGCCGCTGCGGCGCTCCACGAGGACGAACGCGACGGCGCTGACGGCGCCGAGCACCAGGGCCGACACCACGTGGGGCGCGCCGAAGCCGTCGGCGCCGCCCTCGATCACGCCGTAGACGACGGCGGTGACGGCGACGGCCGCGGTGATCTGCCCGGGCCAGTCGAGCCGCCGGCCGTGCGGCGCCCGCGAGTCGGGGAGCAGGAAGGCCGCGACGACCAGCACGACCAGGGACACCGGGACGGGCAGGAGGAAGATCCAGCGCACCCCGACGTGCTCCAGCAGTACCCCGGCGATCAGCGGTCCCATGGCCAGCGAGGCCAGCATGGACATCGCCCACAGGCCGATGAACCTGCCGCGCTCGCGGTGGTCGGGGACCGCGTGGCTGATCAGGGCCAGCGTGGTGGGCAGCAGCGCCGCCGCGCCCAGGCCGGAGGCCGCCTGCCCGACCCACAGCGACTGCACCGAGTCCGAGCCCAGCGAGACGGCCGCGCCCAGTGCGCAGAAGGCCATGCCCACCTGGAACACCCGCTTGCGGCCGTGGACGTCGCCCCACACCCCGGTGGTGAGGATCAGCGCGGCCATCGGCAGCACGAACGCGTCCGACACCCAGGACAGTTGGGAGGTCGAGGCGCCCAGCGTCCGCTGGATCGCCGGCAGGCTCACCGACACGGTGGTCACGGGAAGGTAGGCGACGAAGACGCCCAGGCAGGCCATGACGAGCGTGACGCCTCGTCCGGCCCCGGGGCGCTGCACCGTTGCGGAGTTCATGGGGGGTGGTTCCTTCGACTGCGGGATGCCGCGCGGGCACCGGATGCTGTGTGGGCGCGGACCAGCTTCGCCTCGGAGGACGAGAAATCCACAAGCGATCCGAGCCGGTGCGGAACAACCTCCATCAGGGCGCGCCTCCGTGCGAGGATTCCTCCGTGTACGACGACCTGGACGGCAAAATCATCCACGGGCTCCACTGCGCCCCCCGCACCTCGTTCCGCCACCTCGGCGAGATCGTCGGAGTGTCCGAACAGACCGTGGCCCGCCGCTACAACGCGCTGCGCCGCGACGGGGTCATGCGCGTCGTCGGGCTGAGCAACCCGGCCGCCCACGGGCGGGCGGAGTGGATCGCGCGGCTGCGGTGCCGCCCGGACGCCGCGGGGCCCGTCGCCGACTCCCTCGCCCGCAGGCCCGAGGTCGGCTACGCCAGCATCGCCTCCGGCGGGTCGGAGATCATCTGCACCATCCGCTCGGCGGCCCGCACCGGGCGCGACGACGTCCTGCTGCGGCAGCTCCCGAAGGCCGCCTCGATCCTCGACATGAGCGTGGACCTCCTCATCCACCCGTTCGGTCCCCCGGGCCCGGGCGGCTGGGCCGGCGGCCGGCAGTCCCTCACCGACGAGCAGGTGCGGCGGCTGACGGCGGAGCGCCCCGTGCCCGCCGGGCCGGTGCTCGCCCCGACCGACGAGGACCGCCCCCTCTTCGAGGCCCTGGCGGAGGACGGCCGGGCCTCCCACACCCGCCTCGCGGAGGCCACCGGCTGGTCGGCGGCCCGGGTCGCCCGCCGGCTGGAGGCGCTGGAGGCCGCCGGTTCCCTCCTGTTCGGCATCGACATCCTGCCCGAACGCCTCGGCTACGAGCTCAACGCCATCCTGTGGCTCCAGGTCGACCTGCCCGCACTCCACCGGATCGGTGAGGAACTCGGCCGGCACGACGAGTGCGCCTTCGTCGCCGCCACCAGCGGCCGGCACAACCTCATGGCCGTCGTCATCTGCCGGGACACCCCCGCCTTCTACCGCTACCTCAGCGGCCCCCTGGCCGGCGTCGAGGGCATCCGGGGCTACGAGATCAGCGTCCGCGCCCGCCGCCTCAAGCAGTCCGTCTCCCTCATCCACCACGGACGGCTGGTCCACCCCACGCTGGGCTGACGCGAGCGGGCGCGGACCGTCTTGCCGACGCCGTCGCCGACGCGTCAGCATGGGCTGCCGGTACCCCGCGGCCGTACGGCCCGGAACGACACGGCCCGGAACGACACGGCGGCACCGCACGGCACGGCTCGGCACGAAGCAAGCGGACAGTCCACCCAGGAGCGGAGCAGATGACCTCATCCGAGACCTTCCCGGCCTTCCACTCGGCCCCCGGCGCCGCCACCCGGGCCCCCGACGGAGCGCCGGTAGCGGCCGAGGGGCGGGTTGAGGAGCCGGCCGGGGGACCGGCCGTGCCGCCCTGGCTGGCCCAGGTCGCGGAGGCGCTGTCCGACGGCATGGACGCCGATGCGGCGAGGGCCTGGGCGCGCCGGGTGCACCGGGAGGTGGAGCGGCTGGACGGCAGGGTGCCGTTCAGCGTGGTCCACGACTGGTACTGCTCCGCCGTCGGCCCGCTGCTGGCCGAGGCGAGTGCGCGACTCGGCGGGTCCACCGCCCCGCACCGGGCCGTCCTGGCCCTGCACGAGAGGGCCGTGGACGGCGGCCCGGTCGACGAGGGCACGTGGCGCGCGGCGCTCGAACCGGGGCTGCGGGAGCTCTACCGCCACGTGTACCCCAGCGCCGAGGCCCACGCGGCGGCGGCCGCGGCGGCCGGCGCCTACGCGCTGGCGAACGGCTACGACGAGGCCGAGGCCGCCCGCTTCGGCGAGACCTACGCGGAGCTCAACACCACGGCCAACGTGCGCTCCCACACCGACGCGAACGCCCTGGCCAACGCCGCCGCGATGGCGGCCGCCTACGCGGCGGCGGACCCGGCCGCCTACGCCGCGACCTGGCCGGCCGCCCGGGTGCGCGCGGTGGTGCGGGTCCACGCCGACCGGAACGACGAGCGGGGCGAGCGCGCCGCCTGGGCTCGGCTGGCCGAAGGACTCGCCGACGGCCTGGCCCGCGCGGACGCCGCCTGAGCCCGGCCGGCCGGTACCCGCTCGGGTGCCGGCCGGTCCGGCTCAGCCCTTGAGCGGCCCGCCGTTGATGGCGACCCGGCGGCCGTAGCGGGTGTGCGGGTAGTAGTCGTACGTGGCGTGGTGCTGGACGCAGCGGTTGTCCCAGAACACCAGCGTGTTCGGGGTCCAGCGGATCCGGCAGGTCAGCATCGGCCGCTGGGCGGGCAGCGCGCAGAGCAGGTCGAGCAGGGCCCGGCTCTCGTCTGCCGACAGCTGGGGGATGCGCGCGGTGTAGGCCTTGTTGACGTAGAGGATCCTGCGGTCGGTCTCGGGGTGGCGCACCACCAGCGGGTGCTCGTTCTTGGGGATCACGTATCCCGGCGGCGGGGTGTAGCCCTGGAAGGCGACGAGGCCGTCGTGCACCGCGGTGAGGCCGTCGAGCAGTCCGCGCATCGTCGGGGAGAGCATCTCGTACGCCAGGTGCATGTTGGCGAACATGGTGTCGCCGCCGCTGCCCGGTTCCGGCACCCTGGTGATGTAGAGCATCGACCCGAGGGAGGGTTCGGCGTCGGCGGTGCCGTCGGCGTGCCAGCCGTTGCCGGCGACGTTCTCGGCCTCGGCGCCGGTGCTGATCTCCAGGACGTACGGATCGGCGTCCACCGGCGGCGGGTTGACGGGGCGCAGTTCGCCGAAGTGGCCGGCGAAGCGCTTGTGGTCCTCGTCCGTCAGGTGCTGGTCGCGGAGGACGAGGACGTGGTGGTCGAGGAACGCCCGCTTCAGCTCGGCCAGTTGCTCACCCGACAGCTCCTGGGAGAGGTCGACGCCGGAGACCTCGGCGCCGATCACCGGGGTGACCGGGTCGACCGTGATGGTCCGGTACTCCGGGGCGGGCCTGGTGGTGACGGCCCTGACGGCGTCCAGTTCGTACTGCTCCATGACGTGCTCCTGTGATGGGGGACTCGGTGTCGTCACAGCCCGCGGGCCAGCAGGTCCGCGAGGACCAGCCGGCCGAAGGCCAGGTTGCCGTGGATGGCGTCGTCGGCCTCGCAGAACTCGGGGCGCTGGAAGCCGTCCGGTCCGGTGGTGCGGGCGCGGAGGTCGACGAGTTCGACGCCGAGATCGTCGAGCGCGCGGCGGACCGTCTCCTGCGCGGCCGTGAACACCACCGGGTCGGACTGCTCCGGCACCCGCTGCGGCGGCAGCACCGCCAGCACCCGCAGGCCGAGGGCGAGGGCGTGGCGGTAGAAGGCCAGGGCGTCGCGCACGCTCGCGCGGACGACGGCGTCGAACAGCGGGCCGCCGAGGAAGCCCGGGGGGAAGCCGCCGTCGCGGCGGCGGTGGAGGTGCCAGTTCTCCCGGGTGGCGACGAAGTGCGAGCTGAGGCCGAAGGTGCACACCAGCGGGACGGCGAGGCGGCCGAGGCCGTCCACGTCCAGCTCGGCCAGGAAGCCCCGGTAGTACGCGTCGGCCTCGGCCTTGCGGAACACCACGTCGTGCCCGCGCGGTTCGAAGAAGTCGTCGGTGAACTCGCGCCCGGCGCCGATCGGACCGCCCTGGAAGGGGATCCGGGCGGCCTTCGCGGCCCGTCCGATCGGGCCCGCGTGCGAGTCGCCGAGCAGCAGGAACCTAGCGGGGGCGGTAGTAGTCGAGGACGGCGTCGTCACAGGTGTCCACCTCCTTCGGCTCCGCCACCGGCGCACCGGCGCGGACCGGCCGTGGACCGGCCTCGGTCCGCGTCAGCCCGGCCATGAAGTGCCGCATGACGAACTCGACGCCCTCGGGCGTCACTTCGCGCAGGTTCGACGCGTAGAACCTGCTCCGGAACGGGAGTCCGGTGATGAGCTCGTACGACGGGAAGTAGTCGACGTCGTCGAGGTCCTGGGTCAGCTGGCCGGCCACCGTCCGCAGCAGCGACTTGGCGTAGGTGTTGACGGTGAGCGCGTGGCCGCCGGTCGCGGTCGCGGTCAGCGGATGCGGCGAGACGGTCAGCAGGACCCGCAGCCGCGGGTTGGCCTCGCGGGCCAGTGCCACGGCGTCCGTCAGGTCGCGGCGGACCTCGTCGAAGGTGAAGTGGTGGAGGACGTGGCGGTCCGGGTCGAAGGTGCCGCGCACGGTGCCGGGGCAGGACGGGAGGACGGTGCCGTCGGCGCGGTCCAGCCACGCCTCGGCCAGCCCCATGGTGAACACCAGGCAGCCGGCCTCGGTGACGGCCTCCCGGATGGCGGCGAGGGTCGTCTCCCGGGCCGCCAGCACCTCCTCCACGGAGGCGTGGCCGCCGGGTTCCACGGACGGGCGGCAGGGGTCGTGGTACCGGCCCTCCTCCGGCCACGCCCAGGCGGGCGGCGTCGAACGGCCGAAGGCCCAGGAGAGCCACTGCCGCAGCACGGCGGGGGTGTAGATGTTCCCGGTGCGGAACGAGAACACCCCGTAGTGGCGCGCCCGGCGCTCCTCCTCGGTCAGCCCCGGCGGGGCCGGCTCCGCGTCGTACCAGTTCATGCCCCGCTCCAGCAGGGCACGGCCGATGTGCGCGGCGAAGCAGGAGCCCGCGGTGAGGATCGGGTCGTCCTGCCCGATCGCGAACGCGGGCGTCCACAGGTCGTCGATGGCGAGCGGGTCCGGCTCGGCCACGGCGGTGCGCCAGAACGAGCGCGCCGGTAGGGACTGGTAGGGGTTCACGAGGGTCCGCGACGCAGTCGTGGCGTGAACCGCGCCCAAGACCTCGCAGGAGCAGCGCGGTTCGCGTCAAGAGGCGAAGCGCGGGTTTGATCCAAGCGTG
>NZ_JBEZUT010000395.1:0-7280 GCF_040636595.1 Kitasatospora sp. NPDC036755 | reverse complement strand
GCAGGGGGGACCCTGTGGGAGAGTAGGACGCCGCCGAACAATTCTTCTGAAGAACCCCCATCCGGGTCCCGGATGGGGGTTCTTCGCGTTTCCGGACCGGATTCTCCGGACGGACGCCCGAACCCGGTCGGAACCCGAGTCAGAGCTTGAGCTTGAACCCGAGGTGGGAAGCCGTGAACCCGAGCCGCTCGTAGAAGCGGTGGGCATCGGTGCGCGTCGCGTCGGAGGTGAGCTGGACGAGGTCGGCGCCGAGTTCGCGGGAGCGGTCGACGGCCCACCGGATCAGTTCGGTGCCCAGTCCGCTGCCGCGTTCGTCGGCGTGGATGCGGACGCCCTCGATGATCGTGCGGGTGGCGCCGGCGCGGGAGAGGCCCGGGACGAGGGTGAGTTGGAGGGTACCGACGGTGAGGCCGGCCCGGTCGGCGACGACCAGGTGCTGGTGCGGGTCGCCCTCGATGCGGGCGAAGGCGGTGCGGTAGGGGGTGAGGTCGTCGGGGCTCTCGCGGGTGGCGCCCAGCGGGTCGTCGGCGAGCATGGCCACGATCGCCGGAAGGTCCTCGGGGGTGGCCCGTCGGATCGTCAGAACAGCCGTTTCAGTCATGATCCGAGACTAGAGGCAGGCTTGGGAGCCGACCGGGCCCTTTCTACGCCCGTAGCACCCCTTCACGGCCCGTCTGAAGGGTCGTGGGACCCCATGGGGTCTACTCCCCGGGCTTGGTGCTGTTGATGACGGCGAAGACGGCTCCGTGGGGGTCGACCAGCTGGGCCAGTCGGCCGACGCCGTGCACGTCCATGGCCGGGATCCGGACGGTCGCGCCGAGGGTGGCGGCGATGGCGAGGCTGGCGTCGGTGTTGGGGACCTCGAAGTAGGGGAGCCAGTGCGAGGTGGTGCCGCGGGCGGTGTGCTCGGGGCCGAGCTGCATGATGCCGCCGTGGGCGTCGTCGGTGCCGCCGCCGGCCGGGGTGAGGACGGTGTACGTCACCTCGCCGAGCGGGACGTCCTGCTCCTGCCAGTCGAAGACGCCGCGGTAGAAGGACTTGGCGCGTTCGGCGTCGACGCTGTAGCACTCGGCCCAGCAGAAGCTGCCCTCCTCGGTGACGAGGTCCAGGCCGCGGGTGTCGTGCGGCTGCCAGACGGCGAAGTCGGCTCCGGTCGGGTCGGTGTAGCCGGCGGTCCGGCCCGCGTTGAAGACGTCGAAGGGGGCGAACCGGACGCGGCCGCCGCCCTGTTCGACCAGGGCGGTGGTCCGGTCGGCGTCCTCGGTGGCGAAGTAGAGGGTCCAGCCGGGAGGGGAGCCCTCCTCGGCGACCGGGCCGAGGGCGGCGACGGTCCGGCCGTCGAGCTGGAAGAAGCCGTAGCCGCCGGCCTCGGGGCCGGCCGAGTCGAAGGTCCAGCCGAACAGCGCGGTGTAGAAGTCGACGGACGCCCGGGTGTCGGGGCTGCTCAGGTCGAGCCAGTCCGGGGAACCGGGGCGGAAGTCGGTGTTGAGCATGGCGGCACTGCTCCTCGGACGGGGCCCGGGCGGGCGCGGTCGAACGGCGGTCCCCCTCGGTTCCTCCCAGCCTGGCACCTCGGCCGGGGCGGTGCACGGCAGCGGCCGTTCCGGGGTTGTCGGGGCGGGGCGGTACGGTGCGTAGCGGAATGACCCACCCGTACCGGTCGAAGGGGGTCCGGTGAGCAAGCAGGCGGCGCAGTCCGGTCAGCAGGTGCCGCGGCAGCTCGCGCAGGTCGACGGCGTGCTGGAGCGGATCACCTACGCCAACGAGGAGACCGGCTACACGGTGGCCCGGGTGGACACCGGCCGGGGTGCGAACGACCTGCTGACGGTGGTGGGCGCCCTGCTGGGGGCACAGGTCGGCGAGTCGTTGCGGCTGCACGGGCGGTGGGGCTCGCACCCGCAGTACGGGCGGCAGTTCACGGTGGAGAACTACACCACGGTGCTGCCCGCCACGATCCAGGGGATCCAGCGGTACCTGGGGTCGGGGCTGATCAAGGGGATCGGGCCGCGGTTCGCCGAGCGGATCGTGGAGCGCTTCGGGGTGGACACCCTGGAGGTGATCGAGAACGAGCCGGGCCGGCTGATCGAGGTGCCGGGGCTGGGGCCGAAGCGGACGAAGAAGATCGCTGCCGCCTGGGAGGAGCAGAAGGCCATCAAGGAGGTGATGGTCTTCCTGCAGGGGGTCGGGGTGTCCACCTCGCTGGCTGTGCGAATCTACAAGCAGTACGGCGACGGCTCGATCGGGGTGGTGAAGAACGAGCCGTACCGGCTGGCCTCGGACGTGTGGGGCATCGGCTTCCTGACGGCGGACCGGCTCGCCCAGGCGGTGGGCATCCCGCACGACAGCCCCGAGCGGGTGAAGGCCGGCCTGCAGTACGCGCTGTCGCAGAGCACCGACCAGGGGCACTGCTTCCTGCCGGAGGAGCGGCTGATCGCGGACGGCGTGAAGCTGCTCCAGGTGGACGTCGGGCTGGTGATCGACTGCCTGGCGGAGCTGGTGGCGGCCGAGGGGGTGGTGCGCGAGGCGGTCCCGGGGGAGGGCGGCGAGCCCGTCACCGCGGTGTACCTGGTGCCGTTCCACCGCGCGGAGATCTCGCTCGCCAACCAGCTGCTGCGGCTGTTGCGTTCGGACGAGGACCGGATGCCGTGGTTCGGGAACGTGGACTGGCCGGTGGCGCTGGACTGGCTGGCGAAGCGGACCGGGGCCGACCTGGCGCCGGAGCAGGAGCAGTCGGTGCGGCTGGCGTTGACCGAGCGGGTCGCGGTGCTGACGGGTGGTCCGGGCTGCGGCAAGTCGTTCACGGTGAAGTCGATCGTGACGCTGGCGCTGGCGAAGCGGGCCAAGGTGGTGCTGGCGGCGCCGACCGGCCGGGCGGCGAAGCGGCTGGCGGAGTTGACCGGGGTGGAGGCGTCGACGGTCCACCGGCTGCTGGAGCTGAAGCCGGGCGGGGACGCCGCGTACGACCGGGACCGGCCGCTGGACGCGGACCTGGTGGTGGTCGACGAGGCCTCGATGCTGGACCTGATCCTGGCGAACAAGCTGGTCAAGGCGGTGCCGCCGGGTGCCCACCTGCTGTTCGTGGGGGATGTGGACCAGCTGCCCTCGGTGGGCGCCGGGGAGGTGCTGCGGGACCTGCTGGCCGAGGGCGGGCCGATCCCGTCGGTCCGGCTGACCAGGATCTTCCGGCAGGCGCAGCAGTCCGGCGTGGTGACCAACGCGCACCGGATCAACGAGGGCCGGCCGCCGCTGACGGACGGCCTGGCGGACTTCTTCCTGTTCGCGGAGGACGACGCGGAGCGGGCGGCCGGGCTGACGGTGGACGTGGTGGCGCGGCGGATCCCGCAGAAGTTCGGCGTCGACCCGCGCCGGGACGTGCAGGTGCTGGCGCCGATGCACCGGGGCCCGGCCGGTGCGGGGAACCTGAACACCCTGTTGCAGGCGGCGGTGACGCCGGCCCGGGAGGGGCTGGCCGAACGCCGGTTCGGCGGCCGGACGTTCAGGGTGGGGGACAAGGTCACCCAGATCCGCAACAACTACGACAAGGGGCGGAACGGAGTCTTCAACGGCACAGTGGGAGTGGTGACCGCCCTCAGCGTGGACGACCAGCGGCTGACGGTGCTCACCGACGAGGACGAGGAGGTGTCGTACGACTTCGACGAACTGGACGAGCTGGCCCACGCGTACGCGGTGACGATCCACCGCTCGCAGGGCAGCGAGTACCCGGTCGTGGTGATTCCGGTCACCATGTCCGCTTGGACGATGCTCCAGCGGAACCTGCTCTACACGGCTGTGACCAGGGCTCGGAAACTCGTGGTGCTGGTGGGGTCACGCAAGGCGATCGGGCAGGCCGTCCGGGCCGTCAGCGCAGGTCGGAGGCACACGGGGCTCGACCACCGGCTGGCGGCTGGATGATTATCCAACGCGATGGTTGCCTCTAATGTTCTCTTGACGTGAAGAGATTTACGGCAGAGCCTAGGGTGGTGCCGATCTTGTCCGGTTCGTACCGGCTGCGGCGGCAGGTTTTGTAGGGGCGGGCCCTTTCGGGCCACCCCGGGTGCGCGACTGTCCTCCGGATGGGGGATGGTAGAGACAGTCAGGGCACCTTGGAAGAGGATTCATTTCGTCGGTGAGGAAGACGTGAGCGACAACTCGGTAGTACTGCGGTACCAGGACGGCGAGTACGAGTACCCCGTCGTCGAGAGCACTGCGGGCAACTCCGGCTTCGACATCTCGAAGCTGCTCCCGCAGACCGGCCTGGTCACCCTGGACAACGGCTTCGGTAACACCGCCGCGTACAAGTCCGCGATCACCTTCGTGGACGGTGACAACGGCATCCTGCGGTACCGCGGCTACCCGATCGAGCAGCTTGCCTCCGATGGCGGCTTCATCGAGACCGCGTACCTCCTGATCAACGGCGAGCTGCCCAACGCGGACCAGCTGGCCGAGTTCAACCGCGAGATCACCCAGCACACCCTGCTGCACGAGGACGTCAAGCGCTTCTTCCAGGGCTTCCCGCGGGACGCCCACCCGATGGCCATGCTGTCCTCGGTCGTCGGCGCGCTGTCCACGTTCTACCCGGAGAGCCACAACCCGTTCGACGCGGCCCAGCGCCACCTGTCGACCGTGCGCCTGCTCGCCAAGCTGCCGACGATCGCCGCGTACGCGTACAAGAAGGCGATGGGCCAGCCCTTCGTCTACCCGCGCAACGACCTGAGCTACGTCGAGAACTTCCTGCGGATGACCTTCGCGGTCCCCGCCGAGGACTACGAGCTCAACCCGGTCATCGTCAACGCGCTGGACAAGCTGCTCATCCTGCACGCGGACCACGAGCAGAACTGCTCGACCTCCACCGTGCGCCTGGTCGGCTCCAGCCACGCCAACCTGTTCGCCTCGATCTCGGCCGGCATCTCGGCCCTGTGGGGCCCGCTGCACGGCGGCGCCAACCAGGCCGTGCTGGAGATGCTGGAGAGCATCCAGAAGGACGGCGGCGACGTCGACGCCTTCATCACGAAGGTGAAGAACAAGGAAGCCGGCGTCAAGCTGATGGGCTTCGGGCACCGGGTCTACAAGGCCTTCGACCCGCGCGCCGCCCAGGTCAAGCTGCTCGCGCACGAGGTCCTCGGCCAGCTCGGCAAGAACGACGAGCTGCTGGACATCGCGCTCAAGCTGGAGGAGCACGCCCTCAAGGACGACTTCTTCATCTCGCGCAAGCTGTACCCGAACGTGGACTTCTACACCGGCCTGATCTACCGCGCCATGGGCTTCCCGACCAGCATGTTCACCGTGCTGTTCGCGCTCGGCCGGCTGCCGGGCTGGATCGCCCACTGGCACGAGATGATCAACGACCCGACCAGCCGGATCGGCCGTCCGCGCCAGATCTACACCGGCACCGCGATCCGCGACTACGTCCCGCTGGACGCCCGCTGACCGCAGCGGCGCCGACCACCGGCCCGCACGGAAGCTGAGAGGGGCCCGGCCGCTGAGCGGCCGGGCCCCCTCGCGTCCCGGTGACGCGCCCGAGGGCGCGCGCGGGGACCGAACCGTACGGCGCACGACTCCGGGGCCGGCCGCGACCGGGGACGGCCGCTCAAAGCGTCCCAGGCCCGCCAGAACCCCGGCGTCGTGCGCGAAGGCCGTCGAGTACGACGGCCGTTCCCGGGGCCCGCCGGAGCCCCGTCGGCGACAGCCGGTGGAAGCGCGGGGACACGTTGCCGTTCAGCGTGTCCCCGCCCACCGGAAAAACTGCCGCACTACCAACCTAAGACGTATCAGGGTGCGAGAAGTTACGCCCGGGGGGTGTGAGCTGCCTCTCGCCACGCTCCGTGTGCGCCTCGTACCACGCCCATATCACACCTTCGCTCGCGCGGGACGTCACCCTCCCCGCAGTCACGGCAACCGAGCGTGATAGGAATCGTGGCATTCCGGTACGGACCGTCGCGCCATTCGCCGCGCGACGGCGGAACTGGGGAGGGAGTGCGCAGATGGCCAGGAACGTCGTCGTCACCGGCGGTGGCACGGGAATCGGGTACGAAGTCACGCGGCGGTTCGTCGAGGCCGGTGACCACGTGGTGATCGTGGGCCGCCGCCGGGAGGTCCTGGAGAAGGCCGCGGCCGACCTCGGGCCGAACGTCACCCCGCTGGTGTGCGACCTCGCCGACCCGGACGCCGTCGAGGCCGCGCTCGCCCGCCTGCCCGAGCGGATCGACGTCCTGGTGAACAACGCCGGCAGCCGGGAGACCGTGGTCGGCGGCGGACCGCACGCCCTGCTGGCGCGCTGGCGCGGCGACTTCGAGCGCAACGTGCTGACCGTGGTGCTGCTCACCGAGTCGGTCCGCGACCGGCTCGCCCCGGGCTCCGGCCGGGTGGTCACCATCAGCTCCATCGCCGCCCTGCGCGGGGCCGGCTCGTACGGCGCGGCGAAGGCCTCGCTGCACGCCTGGAACCACTTCCTGGCCGCCCAGTTGGGCACGTCGGGCATCACCGCCAACATCGTCGCGCCGGGCACCGTCGCGGGCACCGAGTTCTTCGGACCGCGGCTGGACGAGCCCGAGGTGGCCCGCCGGGCCGCCCGCACCCTGCTCGGGCGGATCGGCGAGACCGGCGAGGTCGCGGCGGCGGTGTACTTCCTGGCCTCGGCCGAGGCCGGGTTCATCACCGGCGAGATCCTGCACTGCAACGGCGGCGAGCTGCTGGGGCGTTGAGAGGCGGCGAGGGCCCCGGACCGGTGGTCGGTCCGGGGCCCGCGTGCGTACGGGCGGGGGGTTCGGCCGGGCTCAAGCCGGCTGGAAGCGGCGCAGCCGCAGGCTGTTGGTGACCACGAAGACCGAGGAGAAGGCCATCGCGGCCCCCGCGATCATCGGGTTGAGCAGGCCGGCCGCGGCCAGCGGGACCGCCGCCACGTTGTAGCCGAAGGCCCAGAACAGGTTGCCCTTGATGGTGCCCAGGGTCCTGCGGGAGAGCCGGATGGCGTCGGCCGCCGAGCGGAGGTCGCCGCGGACCAGGGTGAGGTCGCCGGCCTCGATGGCGGCGTCGGTGCCGGTGCCCATCGCCAGACCCAGGTCGGCCCGGGCCAGGGCGGCCGCGTCGTTGACGCCGTCGCCGACCATCGCCACGACCCTGCCCTCGGCCTGCAGTCGCTCGACGGTGGCGACCTTGTCCTCGGGGAGGACCTCGGCGATCACGTGCTCCGGCGCGATGCCGACCTCGGCGGCGACCGCCTCGGCGACCGCCCGGTTGTCGCCGGTGAGCAGGACCGGGGTCAGGCCCAGGGCGCGCAGCTT
>NZ_JBEZUT010000394.1:0-7323 GCF_040636595.1 Kitasatospora sp. NPDC036755 | reverse complement strand
TGTCCCCGGTGAAGACGGTCAGGGCGAGGAAGCTGCCGGGCGCCAGCGCGTCCATGAGGCGGCGCACGATGCCCTGGGGGTCCTGCTCGTCCGGCTCCCACCCTCCGGTCCGGTCCCGCCGCCCGGAGGGGGCCCCGGCTCCGGAAGTCCCGCGATGTCCGCCGCCAGTGCGAGCACCGGCACGCCCGACTCCCGGGCCAGCCGGGCGAGGTGAGCGGCGGCCTCGGCGACCGGCAGGCGGAGCCGTTCGGCCAGGATGCCGGTGGCGAGGTCGACGGCGGCCCTGGTCCGCGCCTCGGCGCGTGCCCGGGCGGCGGCGGCCCGGAGGCGGCGGACGGTCTCGGCCAGGGCACGGGCGGTGCGCTCCGCGGCCTCCTGACCGGACGGCTCCGGCCCGGCGGTCACGGCGCACCCCGGTGGGGGGCCATCGCTCGGTCATGCCGGACCGCGGCACCCGGCGGGCGCCCGGCCGCGGCTCCCCCACGCCGAGGTGCGGTCATGAGGCGTCCAGCCAGTCCCGCATCCGCTCCAGCAGCCGGACGGTGTCGACGGGCTTGGTGACGTGGTCGTCGGCGCCGGCCGCCAGGCTGCGGCTCCGGTCGCCGGGCATGGCCTTGGCGGTGACGACGACGACCGGCAGCCGTTCGAAGCGCGCGTCGGCGCGGATCGCCGCGATGGCCGCGTAGCCGTCCAGTCCGGGCATCATGACGTCCATCAGCACCAGGTCGGTCTCCGGGTGGGCGCGCAGCAGGTCGAGCCCGGCGCGGCCGTCGGAGGCGTGCAGGATGTTCAGGCCGTGCCGTTCCAGGGCGGCGGTGAGCGCGAAGACGTTGCGGATGTCGTCGTCCACGATCAGTACGGTCCGTCCGTCGAGCGGTCCCGCCGGGGCCGGGGCCGGGGCCTCCTCGGTGACGGCGGAGCTCCCGCCCCCGAGCGCCCCGGTCACCCGGACCCGCAGCTCGTCCAGCCCGCCGACCCGTTCCACGCCCACGGGCGGCGGCGTGCCCGCGCTCCCGTAGCCGAGCACCGGGGTGCCGCCCGCGGCGAGCTCCCCGAGCAGCGGGGCGAGGTCCACGGCGCCGACGAGGTCCAGCAGGACGCACCGGTAGGGCCCGCCGGTGAGCGCGGCCCGCAGCCCGGCCTCGTCGCCCACCCCGTCGACCCGCACGGCCGCCGCCGTCCCGCTCCCCTCCGCGGTCGAGCCGTCGGCCGGCGTCTCCGGCAACGCCGCCACAACCGCCCGGGCGAGCTGGGTGAGCAGCCCCGGCGGATCGGGCTCCACCACCAGGACCCTCGGTTCGTCCCCGTCGCCCGCCGGCGCCTGTTCGCCCAGCGGCAGGTACAGGGTGAACCGGCTGCCCTGCCCCGCCGCGGAGCGGACGGTGAGGGCGCCGCCGAGCAGCCGGGCGAGTTCCCGGCTGATCGACAGCCCGAGACCGGTGCCGCCGTAGCGCCGCGCGGTGGAGCCGTCGGCCTGCTGGAAGGCACCGAAGATGGTGTCCAGGTGGGCCGGGTCGATGCCGATCCCGGTGTCGTCCACGTGGAAGGCCACGGCGGCGGGCGACCGCCCGAGCCCGGGCGGCAGTTCGTCCCCCTCGACGCGTTCGATGCGCAGCTCGATCCGGCCGGTGTCGGTGAACTTGACGGCGTTGGAGAGCAGGTTGCGCAGCACCTGGCGCAGCCGCGACTGGTCGGTGACGATCCACTCGGGCACGGTGCGGTCGACGGACAGGTCGAAGGCGAGCCCCTTCTGGTCGGCCAGCGGCCGGAAGGCGGACTCCACGTACTCCAGCAGTTCGCGCAGCGTGAAGGGTTCGACGGCGAGGTCCATCTTCCCGGCCTCCACCTTGGAGAGGTCGAGGATGTCGTTGATGAGCTGGAGCAGGTCGGTGCCGGCGGAGTGGATCACGCCGGCGTACTCGACCTGTTTGGGGGTGAGGTTGCCGCCGCTGTTCTCGGCGAGCAGCTGGGCGAGGATGAGCAGGCTGTTGAGCGGGGTGCGCAGTTCGTGGCTCATGTTCGCCAGGAACTCCGACTTGTACATCGAGGTGCGGGTCAACTCTCCTGCCCTGTCCTCCAGTTCCTGGCGGGCCTGCTCGATCTCCAGGTTCTTCGCCTCGATGTCCCGGTTGCGCTGGGCGAGCAGCGCCGCCTTCTCCTCCAACTCGGCGTTGGAGCGGCGCAGTTCTTCCTGGCCGTCCTGCAACTCGTCGGTCCTGGCCTGGAGTTCGGTGGTGAGCCGGCGGGACTCGCCGAGCAGTTCGTCGGTGCGGGCGTTGGCCAGCAGGTTGCCGAGGTTGACTCCGCAGGCCTCGGCGAACTGGGCCAGGAAGTCGCGGTGCGCCTCGGTGAACGGGTGGACGGAGGCGAACTCCATCACGCCGATCAGCCACTCCTCCAGGGCGATCGGCAGGATGACGACCGAGCGGACGTCGGTGCCGCCGGTGCCGGAGGAGACGGTGGCGTACCCGGGCGGCAGGTCGTCCACGGTGACGGTGCGCCGGGTCCGGGCGGCCTGGCCGACCAGGGACTCCCCCGGCCGCAGCCTCCGCCGCTCCCCGGCCGGGCGGCCGTAGGCGCTGGTCAGGGCGAGCTCGGCGCCCTCGGCGCCCTCCTCGGCGAGGAAGAACGCCCCGTACTGGGCACCGACCAGCGGGGTGACCTCGTCGGTGATCATCTCGGCGACGGCCAGGATGTCCCGCCGGCCCTGGATGGCGGCGGAGAAGCGGGCCAGGTTGGTCTTGAGCCAGTCCTGCTCCTGGTTGGCCAGGATGGTCTCGCGCAGCGATCCGACCATCGCGTTGATGTTGTCCTTGAGGTCGGCGACCTCCCCGGAGGCGTCCACGCTGATCGAGCGGGTCAGGTCGCCGGCCGCGACGGCGCTGGTGACCTCGGCGATCGCCCGGACCTGCCGGGTCAGGTTGCCGGCGAGCTCGTTGACGTTCTCGGTGAGCCGCTTCCAGGTGCCGGAGACGCCCTCCACCCGGGCCTGCCCGCCGAGCCGCCCCTCGCTGCCGACCTCCCGGGCCACCCGGGTCACCTCGGCGGCGAACGAGGACAGCTGGTCGACCATCGTGTTGACGGTGGTCTTGAGCTCCAGGATCTCCCCGCGCGCGTCCACGTCGATCTTGCGGGTCAGGTCGCCGTCGGCGACGGCGGTGGTCACCTGGGCGATGTTGCGCACCTGGCTGGTCAGGTTGTGCGCCATGAAGTTGACGTTGTCGGTGAGGTCCTTCCACGTCCCGGCGACGTTGGGCACCCGGGCCTGGCCGCCCAGGATGCCCTCGGTGCCGACCTCGCGGGCCACGCGCGTCACCTCGTCGGCGAAGGCGGACAGGGTGTCCACCATGGTGTTGATGGCGTCGGCGAGGGCCGCCACCTCGCCCTTGGCCTCGACGGTGATCTTCCGGGAGAGGTCGCCGCGCGCGACCGCCGTCGCCACCTCGGACATCGAGCGGACCTGGCCGGTCAGGTTGGAGGCCATCACGTTGACGTTGTCGGTGAGGTCCTTCCACGTCCCGGAGACGCCCCGGACGGTGGCCTGGCCGCCCAGGTTCCCGGCGGTGCCGACCTCCCGGGCCACCCGCGTCACCTCGTCCGCGAACGAGGACAGCTGGTCGACCATCGTGTTGATGGTCTCCTTCAGCTCCAGGATCTCGCCGCGCGCGTCGACCCGGATCTTCTGGGTCAGGTCGCCCTCGGCGACGGCGGTGGTCACCTCGGCGATCGAGCGGACCTGGGCGGTGAGGTTGTCGGCCATGACGTTGACGGACTCGGTGAGCGCCCGCCAGGTGCCGGAGACGTCCCGGACGTCCGCCTGGCCGCCGAGCCGGCCCTCGGTGCCGACCTCCCGGGCCACCCGGGTCACCTCGGCGGCGAACGAGGACAGCTGGTCGACCATCGTGTTGATGGTCGTCTTGAGCTCCAGGATCTCCCCGCGGGCGGCAACCGAGATCTTCTGGGTGAGGTCCCCCTCGGCGACGGCCGTCGCCACCTGGGCGATGTTGCGCACCTGCCAGGTCAGGTTGCCCGCCATCGCGTTCACCGAGTCGGTCAGGTCGCGCCACGTCCCGGCGACGCCCGGCACCTGGGCCTGGCCGCCGAGCCGGCCCTCGGTGCCGACCTCCCGGGCCACCCGGGTCACCTCGTCCGCGAACGAGGACAGGGTGTCCACCATGGTGTTGACGGTGCTCTTGAGCTCCAGGATCTCGCCGCGGGCGTCCACCTCGATCTTCTGGGTGAGGTCGCCGCGCGCCACCGCCGTGGTGACCTGGGCGATGTTGCGCACCTGCCAGGTCAGGTTGCCCGCCATCGCGTTCACCGAGTCCGTCAGCTCCAGCCAGGTCCCGGTCGCCTCCGGCACCTGGGCCTGCCCGCCGAGCCGACCGTCCGTGCCGACCTCGCGGGCCACCCTGGTCACCTCGGAGGTCACCCGGGCCAGCTGGTCCGCCATGCCGTTGAAGACCGCCGCGATCTCCCCCAGCACCCCCGGGCGGTCCGGGGCGAGCCGGGTACGGAAGTCCCCGTCGCGTACGGCCGTCAGCCCGGCGAGCAGCTGCCGCAGCGCCTGCTCGGCCGGATCGGGCGGGCCGGGCGCGGGTGCTCCGGCCACCGGGTGCTCGTCCATCCGTCCACCGTCCGGATCGCTCGCCCGGCCGGGGTGCGCCGTCCGGGCGCCCCGGTCCGAGGGCAGCGGGCCGCCGCCCTGCTCCCACTGTGCCACCGCGGGCCGGGGGTGACACGCGGGGAGGGGGATCCGGGGCCTCAGCCCGGCACGGTGTCGCGGATCGGAAAAGCGTCGGTGGCGCCGGTGAGTTCGAGCATCCGCAGGATCAGCGGCCGGGGCCGGGCCAGCTCGATCCGGCTGCCGTCCACGGCCGCCCGGGCCTTGGCCCGCAGCAGGACGTTGAGCCCGGTGGAGTCGCAGAACTCCAGCCCGGCGCAGTCCACGACGACCACGGTGGCGAGCTCGGCGAGGGACCGGTCGAGGGCGGCCCGCAGGTCGGCGGCCGAGTCGAGGTCCAGCTCGCCCGTCGGCACCAGCACGGTGCCGAGGGCCCACGGCCGGGTCTCGACGGTGAGCCCCTCCACCCGGGCGACGGCCGGGCGCCCCGACTTCGACGGGCGCTGCGTCATGGCTGCGGACTCCTCTCGCCGGACGGGCCCCCACCGGCCGGTGGCCGGCGTCCACATCCCTGCGGCTGTCCGCTGCGGCCCGCCGGAAACCTCCCCGGCCGGCCCGGCGCCCGCCGTCGGGACCGCGTCCGCGGGGCCCGCCCGGCGGTCAGCCCGGCCGCCCCGGCTCCCCGGCCCCGTCCGCGGCGGCCGTCGTCAGCGCCGGCGGGCACGCCACCTCCAGCCAGACCAGCTTCCCGCCGTCCTCGGGCCGGGACCCCCAGGCGGCGGCGAGCCGGTCCACCACCCGCAGCCCGTGCCCGCCCGGCCGGCTCGGGCCGGCGAACGGGCGCAGCCGGGGCGGGACGGGGCTGGCGTCCGCGACCTCCACCCGGAGCCGGGCGCCGTCCCAGGACAGCCGCAGCTCGCGCGGGCCGCCGGGGGCGTGCAGGCAGGCGTTGGTGACCAGCTCGGAGACCATCAGCAGGACGTCCTCGGCAGCGGCCCGCCGGACCTCGTCGGGGGCCGGCAGCCAGTGCCAGGAGACCAGCGCCCGCCGGCTGAACTCCCGGCTGCGCTGGACCGCGGCAGTGCTGCCCCGCAGCCCCAGTCGCCTGGTCTGCTCCCGTTCCGGCGGCCCGCCGTTCCCGGGGCGTTCCACGGCCTGCCTCCTCTCACCTCGGTCCGGGCGGTGCGGCGGGCCCCTCGGGACTCTCGCCGGAGGCCGCCAGCGCCGTACCGAGGTCGGCGTGGACCCGCAGCACGCCGTCGGCCCCGGTGATCGCGAACAGCCGCGCCACCGACGGGACGGGGCCGGCCAGCTCCAGCCGCAGCCCGGCGGCCCGGGCGTCCAGTCGGGCGCGCAGCAGCACGTTCAGGCCGGTCGAGTCGCAGAACCGCAGACCGGCGAGGTCGACCACGATCCGCTCGATGCCGTCCGCGGGCGCCGGGCTCGCGAGCGCGGAGCACAGCAGCTCCGCGCTGTCGTGGTCGAGCTCCCCGGCGACGCTGACGATCCGGTCCGGCCCGCGGTCGGCCACCGTGACGCGCAGACCGTCGGGTTCGGGCTCGCCGGCTCCGTCCCGGCCGGCGGGCTCACGGGGTTGCTCGGCTGACCCTGGCATGGCTGGCTCCCGGTCCGGCGGGGACGGCGGGGCGCCGTCCGGACCATCATCGCGCGTGCCGGGCCGGGCCGCCCGAACGGCCGTACCCGCGAGCACCCCGGGTACGGGCGGGAGCAGCGTTCGTCGGCCGTCCATGCCCCGCGCCTGCCCCGGCTCGGCCGGCGCACACCCTCGGACCGCGAGCTTCCGGGCCGGTCCCGGCTCGCACCCTCCGGGCCGCGCCCCGCATCGCGCCCCGGATCCAGCCCGGACCGGTCGCGGACCGGTCCGGGACGTTAGGGCTTCCCGTGGCGGGGCAGCCGCCCTGGTGGCGGGGGCCGCAGGCCGCCCGCCGGGGTGCGCCGTCCGGACCCGACCGGGGCGCTCGAACGCACGGAGGACAAGGACAGGCCCGTGAGATTCCTCGACCGCAGCACCGCCGGACACCAGCTGGCCCGCCGACTCGCCCCGCTGCTGGGCGGGCGGTCCGGAACCGGGGTGGTGGTCCTCGGGCTCGCACCCGGCGGGCTGCCGGTGGCCGCCGAGGTCGCCGAGGCCCTGGGCGCCCCGCTCGACGCCACCGTGGTCCGCCCGCTGGCCGTACCGGGCCACGACCGGCCGGTCGGTGCGATCGCCGACGGCGACCCGCCGCTGTTCGACCGGTACACCCTGAAGGATCTCGGCGTCACCACGGCCGAGCTGGGCGCGAGCGTCAAGCGCGAACGGGTCGAGGTGCACCGCCGCGAGGCGCTCTACCGCCAGGGCCGCGACCGGCTGCCGCTGCGGGGGCGCACCGCCGTCCTGGTCTCCGACGGCCTGATCGACGCCCTCACCGTCCGGGCGGCCCTCCACGCCCTCGCCGGCGACCGGCCGGAGCGGCTGATCCTCGCGGCCCCGGTCGGCGACGCCCGGATCGCGGCCGACCTGCGCCGGGACGTGGACGCGGTGGTCTGCCTCCACCTGCCCCGCTACGCGCACGCCGCCGGGCCCTGGTACGGCGAGTTCCACGACGTCACCGACCGCGAGGCGGCCGTCCTGCTGCACCGGCGCACCCAGCCCGGTCGGGCCCCGGCCGGGCGCGCGCCGGGCGGCGGACGGCGGGGCT
>NZ_JBEZUT010000393.1:0-7348 GCF_040636595.1 Kitasatospora sp. NPDC036755 | reverse complement strand
ATGTCCTTCGCGGCCTTGTCGAAGTAGGTGTCCGCCTCGAAGCCCTTGGCCGCGATGACGCAGCCCCGGGTGACGCTCGCCGGGCCGGTGCACCAGGCTGACCAGGCTCAGCGGCACCGGCTCCACCAGCGGCACGGTCACCGCCCCCGGAATCCGCGGCCCGCCGACCGTCGTCAGCATCGGATCGCCGTGCCGGGCGAGGTAACGGGCGGTCTCGTCCACGCCCACCGGCGGCACGTACGGCGGCGCCGGCGTCAGACCGTGCTCGCGCAGCAGCCGGGTGCCCAGATCGGCCCACTCGGTGGTGGCCGGGTTGCCCGCGCAGACGTCGACGGGGTGCCCGGCCAGCTCGGCCAGGCGCAGCACCGGCCGGTCGGCCAGCGGGTGGGTGTCCGCCATCATCACCGACATCCGGTCGAACCGCACCGGCAGCTGGGCGAGCCGGCCGCGCACCGGCTCGGGCAGCCCGGCGAAGCGGCCGAAGGCCGCGTCCAGCCGGTGGGCCAGCAACTCGGCGGCCGCCGCGGCCAGTCCGCCGTGGAAGCGGGCCAGCAGTTCGCCCTCGGGCCAGGCGGCGCGGGCCCGTTCGAGCACCCGGTCGGGGGTGAGGTCCGGGCCGGTGACGTCGCTGTTGAGGTCGACCAGCAGCGGCCGGCCGGCCCCCGCCCCGGCCGAGGCCGCGGCCTCGGCGAGGATCTCGTCGTGCAGGGCGAGGAGCCGGCGGGCCCGGGGCAGCAACCGCTGCCCCGCCGGGGTGAGTTCGACGCTGCGGGTGGTGCGGGTGAACAGCGCTTCGCCGAGCAGCCCCTCCAGGGTCCGGACGTCCCGGCTGAGCGCCTGCTGGGCGGTGTGCAGCCGCTCGGCGGCCCGGCCGAAGTGCAGGGTCTCGGCGGTCGCGACGAAGCCGCGCAGCAGTCGGGGGTGCAGGTCGCGGGGCATGGGCGGCAGATTAACAACATCGTGTTGTGAGTGCGGCGAAACAGGTGTTGGACGGCTGCCCGCCGACGGCGCCAGGCTGTCCGGACACCCTCCCCCCTTGCTCACAGGAGCCCGATGCCCTCGCGCGCCCTCCTCGCCTCCTACCGGCGGCTGTTCGCGACCCCCGGCGCCCTCGCCTTCACCCTGAGCGGACTGCTCGGCCGGCTGGCGCTGTCGATGAACGGCGTCGCGCTGGTGGTGCTGCTCTCCGAGCGGCGCGGTTCGTACGGGCTGGCCGGGGCGGTCTCGGCGGCCGGACTGGTCGCCGGCGCGATCGGGATGCCGCTGATCGGCCGGCTGGTGGACCGCCACGGGCAGGCGCGGGTGACGGTACCGGCCGCGCTGTACAACGCCGTTCCCCTGGCCGGCCTGCTGCTCTGCGTCCGGCTGGGCGCGCCCGACTGGACGCTCCTGCTCTGCTCCGCGGCCTGCTCGGCGGCGCCCAACCTCGGCGGCATGGCCCGCTCCCGCTGGGCGCACCTGCACCGGGACGACCCGGCCGCCCGACACCTGGCCAACTCCCTCGAGCAAGCGCTGGACGAGCTCTGCTTCATGGCCGGACCGGTGCTCGCGATGCTGCTCTGCACCACGATCGCCCCGGAGGCCGGGCTGATCGCCGCCGGCACCCTCGGCACCGCCGGGGCCCTGCTGTTCGCGGCCCAGCGCAGCACCGAACCTCCGCTGCCCGTCCGGGAGTCCACCGGCACGCGGCACGGCTCCCCGCTGCGGGTTCCCGGGCTGCGGGTGCTGGTGCTGACCTTCCTGGCGACCGGCATGGTCTTCGGCGCGACCGAGATCACCACCGTGGCGTACGCCGACGCGCTCGGCCACAAGGCGTCGGCCGGGCTGCTGCTGGCCCTGGTCGCGGCCGGGTCCTGCGTGGCGGGGCTGCTGTTCGGGCTGCTGACCCCGCGCCGGGCACCGGGCCGGCGCTTCCTGCTCGGCACGGCGGCGATGGCCGCGGTGCTGCTGCTGCCGCTCGCCGCCGGACTCGGCGGGACCGGACTCGGACTGCTCGGCGCCGCCCTGTTCGCGGCCGGCACCGCGACCGCGCCGACCATGGTGACCGGGATGACGCTCGTCCAGGAGCTGCTGCCGCAGCGGCAGTTCAACGAGGGGATGGCGATGGCGGTGTCCGGCATCGTGGTCGGCATCTCGGCGGGCGCGGCGCTCGCCGGGGCGGTCGCCGAGCGGGCCGCTCCGGGCACCGGCTACGTCCTGCCCGCCGTCGCCGCCGGGCTCGCGCTGCTGGTCGCGCTGGCGGGGCGGCGGCACCTGGCGGTGCGGAAGGGGGCGGGCCGGGCTCCGGGCTCCGGGCCGGAGGGTACGGCCGGCGGGGCACCCGAGGGCACGGTCGGCGGGGCACCCGACGGGTCCACGGAAAATGGCGAGCAGATTGTCAGTGCCACCCTCTAACGTCGAGGCATGGGGGAAATCACTTACGTCCGAGGCGATGCCACCACGCCCCAGGGCAAGGGCGTGAAGGTGATCGCGCACGTCTGCAACGACCTCGGCGGCTGGGGCAAGGGCTTCGTGCTCGCGCTCTCCAGACGCTGGCCCGAACCCGAGGCCGCGTACCGACGCTGGCACCGGGAGCGGGCGACGAACGACTTCGGTCTCGGCGCCGTCCAGCTGGTGCCGGTCGATCCGCACGTCTGGGTGGCCAACCTGGTCGGCCAGCGCGGCATCCGGACGGGGCGCTCCACCGGCGTGCCGGTGCGGTACGAGGCGATCGACACCGCTCTGACCGCGCTCGGTGAGCACGCGCTCCGGCTCGGCGCCTCCGTCCACATGCCGCGGATCGGCTGCGGCCTGGCGGGCGGGCGTTGGGAGCGGGTCGAACCGCTGGTCACCGCCCGGCTGACGGCCCGGGGCGTGCCGGTGACGGTCTACGACATCGGCTGACCCGACCGCGCCCGCGCTCCCTCCGCTTCCACCGATCCGCTCCGACCGGTCCGTCCCTACCGATCCGCCGGCTCCTGCCGGTCGGCCCGGACCGCCACGCGTCCGGCCGGCCAGGCGTACACGTACTCGGGCAGCAGGAATCCTCCGGGGAACTCCCCCTCCTGCGCCCGGACCCGCTCGGCGCCCTCGCGCTCGTAGAAGGCGATCGCGCGGGTGTTGTCCCGCAGCACCTCCAGGGAGAGTCCGGCCCCGGGGTGCCGCTCGGCGACATGGGCGCGGCCCGCGGTCAGCAGTTCGCGACCGATGCCGCCGCCGTTCAGGCCCGGCCGCACGTGCAGGTTGTCGATCAGCACCCCGCCGTCCGGCTGGGGGACGAGGTAGATGAACCCGACCACCACGCCGCCCCGTTCGGCGATCAGGAGCTCGGGTGCGTTCTCCGGCTCCCCGTAGTCGGCCTCCAGACGCAGTTTCCACAGTTCACGCCGCTGGGCGACCATCCCGTCGCCCAACCCCTCCGCCGGGACGATCCCCCGGTAGGTGGTGCGCCAGCTGTGGGCGTGCACCTCGGCGACGGACTCGGCGTCCCGCACGCCACCGCGCCGGATGACGGTCTGGCCTGAACTGATCATGTGACCAGCCTCCCACAGAGAGATGGAGTTGAACATGTTCAACCGAAGCGTCTACAGTTCCACCCAGCTTTTGAACGCGTTCGAAATGACGGGGGTCGTCGTGGTACCGGATGCGGAGGGGGCATCCGGTACCACGAACACCGACACCGGTTGGAACGTCGTCTCCGGCTAGGCTCGTGCGCGTGGACGACCTGGCAGCGACGAACCGACCGGACGGCGAGAACGGCACGGCCGAGGCTTCGGCCGTGCCCGTACCGGAGAACGGCCCCGGGCCGGAGAACGGCCCGCGGCCGGACGGCGGACCCGGACCGGACGGCGGGCCGCTGCCCGGCGGCCGGGCCCAGCCGAAGACCGACAAGAGCGAGGCGACCCGGGCCCTGATCCTGGAGACGGCCATGCGGCTGTTCCAGGAACGGGGCTACGAGAAGACCACCATGCGCGCCATCGCCACCGAGGCCGGCGTCTCGGTGGGCAACGCGTACTACTACTTCTCGGCGAAGGAATTCCTGATCCAGGGGTTCTACGACCGGATGACCTACGAGCACGCGGCCGACGCCAAGCGCCGCATGGCCCACACCCGGGACTTCGCCGAACGGCTGCAGATCGCGCTGACCTCCTGGCTCGACACGGCCGCGCCGTACCACGAGTTCTCCGCGCAGTTCTTCCGCACCGCCGCCGACCCGACCAGCTCGCTGAGCCCGTTCTCCAACGAGTCCCACCCGGCCCGGGCGACGGCGGTCGAGCTGTTCCGCGAGGTGCTCCAGGGCTCGGAGCTGGCGCCCAAGCTGGACGCCGAACTCGTCGACCTGCTGCCCGACGTGCTCTGGCTGCACCTCATGGTCGTGGTCCTCTACTGGGTCTTCGACCGCACCGAGGACACCGAGCGGACGCGGGAGTTCGTCCGCCGGTCCACCCCCATGGCGGCCCGGGTGATCAACCTGTCCCGCTACCGGGTCTTCCGGCCGATCGTCCGCGACGCCAAGGGCCTGATCCAGGACTTCATCCTGCCCACCATCGGCAAGACGGCGGTCAAGTAGTAGCCGCCGGCACGGATCCGGCCGGCCCGCGGACGGGTCGGCCGGATCCGCCGGAGCGGGGATCAGAACTCGGTCGGCGTCCACGCCCGGAGCGGCGTGCGCAGCAGCACGTCCGCGGCGGCCGCCGCACCCGGGCGCAACTCGGTGACCAGGGCGGCCGCGGCCAGCCCGGAGACGGTCTGCCCGCCCAGGTAGACCGCGCCCAACTCCGAGGCGCCGAGCGCCAGGTCGGCGTCGTCCGTGGTCCTGGTACAGCGGCCGGTGCCGTCCCCGGCCACCTCCAGGGCCCAACGGCCGGACGCGTAGCCGAGCTTGTCGTCGACCTCCAGCACCACCCGGCCGGAGGTGTTGTACGTCCGGGCGCCGAACGCCGCCTCGACGTCCAGCACGCGCAGCCACACCTCGTCGGCGTTGTCCTCGTGCGGGGTGGCCGCGCGCGGCTCCTGGAGCAGCAGCGGCAGCGGGTCGTCCGGGCCGAGCCTGGACACCGTGACCCGGGCCGTCCAGTCGACGGACATCACGAAACGCCACAGCTCGACCGCGGTGGGCAGGTCGAGCGCGATGAACTCGTCCACGCTGAGCGTGCCGTCGGGGTAGGCGCCGTCCCACTTGGGGTCGATCCGGTAGAGCACCAGGCCGGTGACCGTGCCGTCGGCGTCCCGGTGCACCGCGGCGAACGGCTCCTTGAAGTCGGAACCCGGCACCCGGACCTCGCCGACGGTGCGCTGCCACCACAGCTCGTCGCGGCCTATCGCGCCCGGCTGGGTGCGCCGCCAGCGCTCGTACAGGTCCGCGCCCAGTTCGCGCAGCTCCGCCATGTCCACGAAGTCGATCCGGCCGCCGGGAACGCCCGGCAGCCCGTCGCGCAGGCCCCGGGTGCGGCGCAGGTCGATGTTCCGGCCGCCGCCCCAGGTGGCCGCGCCGAAGCCGAACCGGCCGTAGATGTTGTACTCGGCGGCCATCAGCACGGCGACCGCCATGCCGCGCTCGGCGGCGGCCGCGAGGTCCCGGCGCATCATCGCGCTGAGCAGGCCGCGGCGGCGGTGGGTGGCGCTCACCGTGACGTTGGTGATCGCGTCGGCCGGGACCACGGCCCCGCCGGGGACGGTCAGTTCGGTGTCGAAGCTGCGGAAGGTGGCGATCTGGGACCCGCCGTCGAAGCCGGCCAGCATCCGGCCCGGCTCCCACTGCCGGCGGCGCACTTCGGTCGCCCGCTCCCTGTGCGGGCGCAGGAACCCGAAGGCGAGCGCCTTGTCCCAGGCCTCCACCTCGTCCAGGGAGACGGCACGGACCTGGAGCCCGTTCACGGTGTCAACGGCCGAATGATCGATGCTGGTGCCCATGGGGCCACCGTACGGCGGCCCTCCCGGGGCGGCACCCGATTTATTCCGTGCCCGACCCGCCGCGCCGTTCCGCGCCCGACCCGCTGTGCTCGCCCGGCACCACCACCCAGTGGTTGGTGCGCAGGACGCGGTCGGCGAAGTCCACGTCCTGTTCGCCGAGCAGCCGGAACCCGAGCGCCCGGCAGATCCCGTTGGACGGCCCGTTGGTCGTCCCCGGGTTGGCGTGCACCTCGCCCCAGCGGCCGTCCTCGGCGGCGTCGTCCAGCACCCGGCGGACGGCGGTCTTGGCCAGGCCGCGGCCCTGGTACTCGGACAGCACCATCCAGCCGATCTCGGAGACCGTCACGCCGTCCTCCTGGTCCGACCAGAGCGTGACGGCGCCCGCCACCTCGTCGTCCCCGGCGCCGTCCGGCACGATCATCCTGATCCAGGAGGTGTCCCCGGCCGCCAGGGCGAGGTCCTTGCGCAGCCGCGCCTCCACCGCCTCCCGGGGCAGCGGGCCGCCCAGCTCGGCCATCATCACCGGGTCGCAGCGCATCCTCACGTACGCCTCGACGTCCCCCGCCCGAACATCCCGCAGTCGCATGACGCCTCCTCCGCACCGGTCCGAGCGGCCACGCTAACGCGGCCCACCGACATCGGCACCGGGGGTTCAGGGCCTGGCGTAGAAGTCCGGGGTGCCCATGATCCAGAGGCTGGCCTGCTTGATCGGCATGCCGGCCCGCGGGGCCTCGATCATCTGGTCGTCGCCGATGTAGAGCCCGACGTGGTGGATGTCGGCGGCGCGCCCGGTGTCGCTCCAGAAGACCAGGTCGCCGGGACGCAGTTGGCGGTAGCCGATCGGAGTGCTCTGGGCGTACTGGTCGGCGGCGAAGTGGTTGAGCCGCCGGCCGCCCTCGCGCCAGGCCATCATCGTCAGCCCCGAGCAGTCGTAGCCGCCCGGGCCCTCGCCGCCCCAGACGTAGGGCAGGCCGATCCTGGCCCTGGCGAAGGCGATGGCGGCGGCCGCGCCCTCGGCGGACCACGGTCGGACCTCGGGCGGAACGGCCTGCACCCTGGCGGCAGCGGCAGCTGCGGCAGCAGCGGCCTCGGCTTCCCGGGCGGCCTGCTCGGCGGCGGCGCGGGCGGCGGCCTCGGCCTCGCGGGCGGCGATCGCCTCCAGGGCCTCCCGGCGTTGGCGCTCCAGCTCGACCGTGGTGTTCCGGGCGGCGGCCAGTTCGACGAGCAGTTGCTCGCGGCGCCGCCCGGCGGCGGCCACCTCGTTCTGCTGGGCGGCCAGCCGCTGTTCCGCCCTGGCCCTGGCCGCGCCGACCTCGGTGGCGGCCCGTCCGGCGGCCTCGGTGGCGGCCCGGGCGGCGGCGGAGGCATTGCGGGCGGCAGATCGTCACAGGACGACACGATCCCTCGGGCCTTCAGGTGGCGGGCCAACTCTCCGGGAAGGCAGTGCAGCCTGCGA
>NZ_JBEZUT010000392.1:0-7367 GCF_040636595.1 Kitasatospora sp. NPDC036755 | reverse complement strand
AGCGAGAGCGGAATGGTCTCGGCGGACTGGTAGCCGGGGGTGAGCACCACCGCGTGGTCGCCCGGTTCGAGCAGCACCTGCATGGCGAGGTGCGACAGGGCGTCCCTCGACGCCCCGGTGCGGTCACGCGGGCGGGATCGGGCCGAGGTAGGTGCCGCCGGAGGCGTCGATGGCCTGGCCGGTCACCCAGCGGCCCCGCGGGCCCGCCAGGAAGCCCACGACGTCCGCGACGTCCTCCGGCAGGCCGATCCGGCCCAGGGCGGTGATCGACTCCAGCCCCGCCATGGCTTCCGGGACGCCCGTCCACTCGGACGTCATGTCGGTGAGGATCACGCCCGGATTGACGGTGTTCACCGTGATCCCGCGCCGGCCGAGCTCGTTGGCGAGCGGCGCGGCGAGGGCCGTCAGCGCCGTCTTGCTGATGGTGTAGCCGATCTGGACGGGCGAGCCGATGCGGGCCGCCGCCGAGGCCACGTTCACGATCCGACCGCCGTCCCGCAGCAGCGGCAGGGCCCGCTGGATCACGAAGACCGGGGTGCGCACGTTGACCGCCATCACCCGGTCGAACTCCTCCTCGGTGAGCTGCCCGATCGAACCGGCCAGGTGGACGCCCGCGTTGTTGACCAGGACGTCCAGACCGTCCTCGCCGTACTCCGCCAACCCGGACTTCAGACCCTCGAACAGCTCGTCCAGCGCGCCGCTCTCACCGAACCGGGCCCGCACCGCGAACGCCCGGCCGCCGGCCCCGGCGATCAGCTCCACCGTCTCCGCCGCGGCCTTCTCGTTGCCGCCGTAGTGCACCGCGACCAGCGCCCCGTCGGCGGCGAGCCTCAGCGCGACCGCCCGCCCGATCCCGCGCGAGCCGCCCGTCACCAGTGCCGTCCTGCCGTCCAGTTCACCCATGGCCGAACGCTCCCCTCATGGCCGCCCCGGCCCGAACCGGCGCGGCGTCCAGGCCGTCGCGGCCCGATGCCGGACGGCCCCTCATACCTGCCCCGCCCGGAGATCTCCGATCCCTCCGCCCGGGCCGCCCCGCCCGGGCCTCCCCGTCGGCCGCGCCCGGTGCGGGCCGGTCACTCCGAGTCGAACCAGTGGGTGAAGGGACGGTCCGGGCAGGACCGGCACTCCAGGACGTACACGGTGCCGCCTCCACCCAGGTCGAGGCCGGTGGGCTCCACGCCCCGAGCGCCCTCGTCGTCCCGGTCCTCGACGGGCCGCCACGTCCGCCAGGACGAACCGTCCCACTCCCATCCGGCCACGGTCAGCAGGTGGTCCATCGGCCGGCCGCACCGCTCGCACCCGAGGTCGGCCGGGCCGGTGATCCACGCCGGATACCCGCCGAGCTTCGTACCCGGTGCCTCCGCGAAGTGCGTCGCGTACGAGAGCAGCGGAGCGGCCTCCTTCAGCCGGTGGAAGTCCTCCCGCCACTCCTCGGCCGACTCCTCCGGCAGCTCCCAGGCCGGATACTCCGTCACGCGCTCCGGGTGCACCACGCAGGGCACCGGCACGTGCCGGCGGTCAGCGGCGGGATCGGCCGCCGGCGCCGGAAGGACGGCCCCGACGGCCCCCGAGTCGCGCCAGAACACCACCGGCCACGGCGACACCGGAAAGTCGTGACCGAACGGGCACCACAGCACCTGCAGGACGTCCTTGCCCTGCGGAAAGGGCACCACACCGGCCGGCAGATCCGCCCGGAACACCTGCACCACCGGCACCAGCGGCACCGGCGAGACGCTCGGCAGGCCGCCCCCGACGTCCCGGTGCGGCCTGGTACACACCGGCCAGGCCTCCCCCACCGGCCACGACAACGGGCCGCCCACCGAACTCTGCCCGCTCGACGGGGCACCCGGCCTCGGATGCAGCCGCACGGTGTCCCGCGCCCACGCCGCGAGCCCGGGCACGAACGCCGTCACGTCCAAGGGGTGCTCGGTCGTACGCCGAGCCGCCCCGCCCGCCGAAGGACCCGGATCCATCACCTGATCAGTCACCCGGCGAACCCTGCCACACCCCACCGACAACAGCCCGCCCGGCACCGGTCCGTCCGAGCGGGCGCTCGTACCCCCGCCCGTCGGTCAGGGCTCGGTGGGGGTGCCCTCGTGGCGGGCCGGGTCGGTGGGGGTGGCGAAGGGCCAGGCTTCGATGTCGCGGTAGTGGATCGGGCCGGGGCCGCGGCCGATGTTGCTGCCGACGAGGTGGAGGCGGGCGGTGTGCCAGGGGCGGCCCGTGAAGCCGGTGAGGCCGGCCGCGGCCAGTGGGACGCTGACGGCGTCGTCGCGGCGGGACCGGGCGAGGGTCAGGTGGGGGCGCAGCGGCCGTTCCCTGAACTCGATTCCGCAGGACCTGACCAGGTCCCGGACGTCGGTGGCGAGCTGGTGCAGGTGGTCCACGTCGCCGTCGATCCCGGTCCACAGCAGTCGCTGGTCGAAGTGGCCGCCGCCACGCAGGGCGAGTTCCAGGGCGGGGTGCGCGGTGGCCCGGTCGGCGAGTGCGGCTCGCAGCCGGGGCACCACCGTGGAGGGTTGTTCGCCGAGGAAGGCCAGGGTGATGTGCCAGTCCTCGATCCGGTTCCACCGCAGCCGCGGGTACCTGGCGCAGGCGGGCCGCAGGGCCCGGGCCAGTTCGTCCTTGGCGTCGTCGGGCGGGGCCAGGGCGACGAAGACGCGCAGGGTCGGGGTTTCGGTGTGATCGTCCACGGGGGGAGGCTAGCCGAGGGCGGTTCGCCGGTGCCCACCGGTGGTGGCGCCCGTGTGCGGCTTCGGCGCCGGTGTCCTCGCCGCGCGGGGTCGGGCCGGCGCCCCGGGCGCGAACGCGCGCGGAGCGGTGGCCTTCACGGACGTCGCCGCCGCGAAGACCACCGTGAAGACCACCGCGAAGACCACTGTGAAGACCGCTGTAGACGCTGCCGTGGAGGCCGCCGCTCAGGTCAGACGGCGTGGCCGTCGCCGCCCTTGTTCAGGAACACCCGCACCGAGCCGTCCCCGTTGATCACGGGGCGCCCCTCCCCGGGGCGCCCGCAGGACGGCGGTTCGGACGGCCCGGGCGGCGGCGAGGTGGTCACCCCGGTTCACCGGTCGGCCCGGGCCGGGGCCCGCGCACCTGTTTCAGGGCGCGACGGTCCTGCTCGCCAGCACCCTCCCCTGGGCGTCGTACGCGGCGAACCGGATGCCCTCCAGCGGGTGCGCCGTCCGGTCCTCGGGGGCCTTCCGGCCGGGGCCCCAGACGTGGCCGGTGGCGTACCCCGGGTCGCCGGGCAGCGAGGCGACGGTGGCCCAGGAGGCCTGGCCGTCCAGCTCGATGCTCATCCGGGCCACCTGCCCGGGCCCCTTGTAGACGAGGATGTACAGACCCTCCTGGGGCTGCGGGGGGTTCCCGTAGTACTGCATGGTGATCTCGGTCGCCTCCCCCGCCCAGGAGTACCCGGCGCACCCCGGACCGCTCGGGTACGCGGGAGCGTCGTGGACGCAGATCTCCCGGTCCTTCAGCTGCATCCACCAGTCCTGGCGGTCCAGGGGCAGCTGCCCGCCGGGCTCGACCACCACGGCCTCGGGAGCCGGGCCCTCCGGCACCCGGGGGGCCTCCGCGGCCGGTCCGACCGCGTGGCCGCCGCCCCGCGCGGACAGGACCGCGCCCGTACCGGCCACCACCGCGAGGGCGGCCACCACCGCCGAGGCTCCCATCGCCACCCGGCGCCCCCGCCGCTGGCGGCGCACGTGCTCCCGCACCGGTCCGGCGGTCCAGTCCCCCACCGCGACCCGGGCCGCCTCGTCCCGCAGCGCGTCGCGCACCATGTCCTCGGTGTCCGTCACCGGTTGCCTCCGTCCGTGCCGTCGATCGTCGATCCGGTGTCCTTCGCGTACGCGGCCAGCGCCGGGTGGCTGCGCAGCTTCGCCAGGCCCCGGCTGGCCTGGCTCTTCACGTTGCCCGGCGAGCAGGCGAGCACGTCGGCGACCTGGCGCTCGCCCATGTCCTCCCAGTAGCGCAGGACGACCACGGCCCGCTGCCGCTGCGGCAGCTCGGCCAGCGCCTGGATCAGCACCGAGCGCTGCTCGACGTCGTGGTGCCCACCGCCCGCGGTGGACTCCCGGTCGGGCAGGACGGGGACCAGCAGCTGCCGGACCCGGCGCCGCCGGTGACGGCTCAGGTTGTTGTTCACCAGCGCCCGGTGGACGTAGGCGTCCGGCTCGTCCAACCGGCTGATCCGGGCCCAGTTCCGGAAGACCTTCGCGAACGTCGCCTGCACGACGTCCTCGGCCTCGTGGTGGTCACCCGTGAGCAGGTAGGCCGTCCGCACCAGTCGCCGCCACCGCGTGGCGGCGAACGCCTCGAAGTCCGGCTCCCTCGGGCCGGGGCCGCCCCCGGAGGCCGGTGCCGTGACGGACCGTGGCTCCTCCCCCACCGGGATGTGCAATGCGCTCGCGGTCATCCGATTCCTTTTCGCATCCGTACGACGACCCGTCCGGATCATCGCTCTGCCCTACTCACCGCCGCGCCGCCGCATGGGTTGCACGACGGCGGCCGGCATTCGTGCGGGCACGAGAGGCTTCGGGCTCCCGGCGGGTGTGGTCGAGCGTCTACAGGCCGGCGAGCCAGGGATGACCGGGGTGCACCCGGGCGAGCAGTTCGGCCAGGGTCGCGCGCTGGGGCGGGGTCAGGTGCGGGACGGTCGCGTCGAAGTCCGCCTGGTCCTTCCGGCGGACGTGCTTCGCCTTGAACAGCAGGACCAGTTCGGGCGCCAGGTACGGGATGCCGTCCCGGGTACGGCGGATGACGTCGCCGTAGGGGAGCCGGATCGTCGCGTCGCGTCGGCAGACCCAGGTGTCGCCGTCGTGCGGTTCGCGGAACACGTCGAGCAGGTAGCCGCCGGTGGCCGGGTCGCGCAGCCAGGTCTGGTGCACGGCGGCCAGCACCTCCGGTGCGGCGTTCTCCCAGATCCGGCCGCTGCCCGCCGCGTCGAAGACGTATCCGGGGAAGCGGTCCCGGATCTCGGGGAAGCCCGCGGCCGGAACCCCGATCTCGATGTCCCCGTGTGCGCGGGTCTGCCGGCCCCGGAACAGGTCCAGCGCCCAGCCCGCGGCCACGTACCAGGGCGTGCCGACCCCGGCCAGCCGCCGCGCGACCTCGCCGGGGGTCCAGCTGGACGACCACCTGGTGTGGAGGGATTCGATCTCGTCGGGTGACAGCTCGATGCCGCCGCCGGGAAGTCGCTCGTTCACCACGGGAATCTACCAGCGGGCCCGACGGCCCCCGCCGGGCCGGCCGGGGGCCGGTGGTCCGGGAGCCCCGTCACTCCGGGCCGGCGGTGTCCTCGGCTCCATCGGGCGCATCGGCCTCGACGGGCTCCATGGCGGTGGCGTCGCTCAAGTCCTCCACCCTCAGCGGGCGTTGGCCGTCGAAAACGACCGCGAGACCGTAGGGGTCGCAGATCGGCAGGCGCCCCTCGGCGAAGCGCAGGTGCCACTCGTCGACGTGGAAGTCGAGCCGCGGGTGGTCCAGGGGGAAGTCCGTGACGGGCAGGCCGAGGTAGGGCTCGGACCGCGCCGCGGTGAGGCCGAAGAACGCCGGGTCGGCCGCCAGAGCCTCGCGCACGAAGCGGAGCCCGGTCTCGAGGTAGTGGTCGATCCTGCCGAGGACCTCGCCGACCAGCGCGAGGTCGGCCTGGTCGACGTCGTCGGTGCCGTCGAGCAGGATGGCGGCCTCGACGGGAGCCCCGTACAGCGCGCTCCACGGCGCCTGCTCCACGCTCCAGACGCGCAGCCCGTCGGGCCCCCTGCCGAGGACCAGCCGTCCGATCCCGGTGCGGAAGACGTTCGAGGACACGGTGACCCCATCTCACGAGACTCGTTACATGATCGTCGGCACGCCGAGCCGGCCCGCGGCGACGGAATCGGACCACGCTACCCCGGGGCCCGGCCCGCGGATCCCGGCCCACCGCGCCGTGCGGCGGCCGGGATCCGCGCCCGGCACGCCCGGCGGGCCGGTCGGCGCGGACGCGAGCAGGACGGAGACGGGTATGGGACGCGACAAGGCCGGCAAGCCGCGCCGGTCGGGGGAAGCGGCCGGGTACGCCCTGCGGCGGCTGCGGCCGCCCGGCTACGACCGGTGGATCACCGTGGCCCCGGGCGCCTACGGCCGGGCCGTGCGGGACACCCGGCTCAGCCCGCAGGCCGTGGCCACGGCCCGGCGTCTGCACCGGCTGGCGCCGTTGTACGGGTCGACGGTCCCCGAGCAGGCCCTGTGGCTGGACCTCGCCGTCGACCGGGGCGTCCTCCGGGTGCGCCGCCCCGACGGCGGCATCGGCCGGCTGTCGGTCGCGGACCTCGCCACGCTGCCGGGCGACCGGCCCGGGGACGCGGACCTGCGCGGCGCCGTCCACGAACTCCACGCCGCCGGGGCCGTCCTGGTCGAGCCCGGCGATGAGGAGGAGCTCGTGCTGCGGGTGGTCGTCCGCAAACCGGCCGGGCCGGGCGGGTCGTGGCTGTTCGACGGCGACCCGGCCGGCGCCCCGGACAGCGCCCCGGCCGGCGACCCGGCCGACGCCTGAGCGCCGAAGGCCCCCGCTCCGCCCGCCGGGGGACTCTCCCGGTGGCCACCGGCCCGCGGAGCGGCCGGACACGACGGGCCGCGCGGTGCGCAGGTCGGTGAGCCGCAGCGGACGGCGGCCTCACCGCCCGAAAACCCGTTGGCCCCGGTCGGGCGGCCGGTGGTAAATATGTGACATGTTACAAGGCGTTCACATCACCCTCCGGGCCCGTCACACCGCCGACCTCCCGGTGCTCCTGGCCGAGCTGTACGACGACGTACCGACCCGCGCGCGGGCCGACTCCCGGCCCTGGCGGCCGATCCCGCCGGGCTCGGCGCACTCCCCGTACGCGGTCGCCGAGCCGGCCGACGAGGCCGCGTGCTTCTCCGTGGTCGAGACGGCCACCGGGGAGCTGGCCGGCGAGGCGCTGCTGTGGGGCGTCGACACCCACAACCGGAGCGCCCACGTCGGGCTCGCCCTGCGGCCGCGCCACCGGCGGCGCGGGTTCGCGCCCGACGTCCTGGGGGTGCTCTGCCACTACGCCTTCCCGGTGCTCGGCCTGCGCCGCCTCCAGCTGGAGACCCTGGCGGACAACGCCCCGATGCTCCGGGCCGCCGCCACGGCCGGCTTCACCGTCGAGGGGCGGCTGCGCCGAGCCGCCTGGGCGTACGGGGAGTTCGTGGACCAGGTCGTGCTCGGGCTGCTCGCCGAGGAGTGGCCGGCGGGCGGTCGCGACGGGGGCGCGGCCGGCTGACGGCAGGCGGGCCGGGATACGAGGACGAGAAGTACGAGGAGATGCTGGCCCAGATGGAGTCGGTGTCGCCGTACGGCCTGACCGGCTCGATCA
>NZ_JBEZUT010000391.1:0-7385 GCF_040636595.1 Kitasatospora sp. NPDC036755 | reverse complement strand
GGGACGGGCGGCGCGCAGCCCGGCGCCGTGGTCCCGGCGGCTGCTGAGCGCGAACCCGGCGGCGCCGGTCGCGACCGTCAGGGCGACAGCGGGGAGCAGTGGCCACCAGCGGTCGTCCACGAAGGGGTAGCCGCGCTGCAGCCAGCCGATCGGGGAGGCCCAGGAGAGGGTGCCCGAGCCGGCGTCCCCGGCGGCGCGCAGCGCGTAGGCGGCGCCGAGCACGGCGAGGGCCGATCCGGAAGCGGTCCGCGCGTGCGCGCCGAGTTGCACGGTGACGGCGGCCACCGCGGCGAACAGCAGCCCGGCGAGCGCGGTCGCGGCGCCGAACAGCGCCGCTCCGGAGGCGGTGATCCCGGGGACGCCGAGCGCGGGCAGGCCGGCCGCGAGCAGCAGGCCGAGCGCGAGGTCGGCGACGGCGGCGGTGGCCAGGGCGGCGGCGAGCGGGGCGTGCCGCCCGACGGCGGCGGAGCGGACGAGTTCGGCCCGCCCGCTCTCCTCCTCGGCCCGGGAGTGCCGGACGACGGTCAGGACGCTGAGCAGGCCGGCCAGGACGGCCAGCAGGCCGAGCATCCGGTGGCCGAGCATGGCGCCCCAGGTGTAGTCGGCCAGGTAGTGGGCCGGACCGCTCATGGCGAGCAGCGCCGGATTGTCCGAGCCGTGCGCGATGGCGGCGCGGTCGGCGGCCGTCGGGTAGACGGTGCGGACGCTGTCGGCGGTGGCGAGCGTGACCAGCCAGAGGCCGAGCACCCAGGCGGACAGCCGGATGCGGTCGCGGCGCAGGGCGAAGCGCAGCAGCGCGGCGGTGCCGGCCAGGGTGGTGCCGGCCCGTGGGCGGCGGGGTGCGGCGGAGCGGTCGGCGGCCGGTCCGGCGGCGGTGGTGGTCATCACCGGCCTCCGTCCTCGCCGCGCTGCCCGTCGGCGATGACGCCGTTCGCTTCGGTGGCCGCGCCGGCCGCGCCGGGTGCGTCGGGGGCGTCGGGGGCGACGCCGTGCCCGTTGGCGGCCAGTTCGTCGCCGTAGTGGCGCAGCATGAGCTCCTCCAGGGTGGGCGGGTGGCTGATCAGGCCGCGCAGCCCGGCCGCGCTCAGGAGCCGGACGGCGGCGTCGAGCCGGCGGCCGTCCACGGCGAACCGGACCCGGTCGCCGTCGGTCTGCAGGTCGTGGACGCCGGGGAGCGCGTCCAGCCCGGCGACCGGGCGGAGGGTCCGGGCTTCGACGGTGGTGCGGGTGAGGTGGCGCAGTTCGCCGAGGGTGCCGCTCTGCACGATCCGGCCGTGCCGGATGATGCTGACCCGGTCTCCGAGCTTCTCCACCTCGTCCAGGATGTGGCTGGAGAGCAGGACGGTGCGGCCCTCTTCCTTGGCGCGGCGCACGACGTCCTGGAAGACCACCTCCATCAGCGGGTCGAGGCCGGAGGTCGGCTCGTCGAGCAGCAGCAGTTCGGCGTCGGAGGCGAGCGCGGCCACGATGGCGACCTTCTGCCGGTTGCCCTTGGAGTAGCTGCGGCCCTTCTTGGTCGGGTCGAGGTCGAAGCGCTCGATCAGCTCGTCGCGTCGGCGGGGGTCGAGCCGGCCGCGCAGCCGGGAGAGCAGGTCGATGGCCTCCCCGCCGGTGAGGTTGGGCCAGAGTTCGACGTCGCCGGGCACGTAGGCGAGGCGGCGGTGCAGCTCGACGGCGTCCCGCCACGGGTCCTTGCCGAGCATCAGGGCGCTGCCGCCGTCGGCGCGCAGCAGGCCGAGCAGGACGCGGATGGTCGTGGACTTCCCGGATCCGTTGGGCCCGAGGAAGCCGTGGACCTCGCCGGTCTCGACGGTCAGGTCGAGGCCGTCCAGCGCGGTGGTCCGGCCGAAGGTCTTGCGCAGGCCGGACAGGGTGATGGCCTTGGTCATATTTCTGAAGCTATCGTAGGTTCAGAAAAACGTGAAGATTGGGAAGGCGTTAAAGTTTCGACCGGGGGCGAGTGATCACCGGAAAGGGGCGCAGGGTGGTGCAGGGGACGGACGGTCCGGAGAAGCCGGCGGAGAAGGCGGACGAGGGGCCCGGCGACCAGGCGGTGGCGGACTTCGTCGAGCGCTTCGCGGCGGAGCTGGTGGTCGCGGGCATGGGCAGGATGCCGTCCCGGATCTTCTCCTGTCTGATGGCCGAGGAGAGCGGGGTGCTCACCTCCGCCGAGCTCTCCGAACGGCTGCGGATCAGCCCGGCCGCCGTCTCCGGAGCGATGCGCTACCTGACCCAGATCGGCCTGGTCGCCCGGGAGCGCGAGCCCGGCTCCCGGCGGGACCGCTACCGGGTGCTCAACGACGTCTGGTTCGAATCGCTGACCCGGCGCGACGAGATCATGCTGCGCTGGATCCGGGTGCTGCGGGAGGGCGAGGCCACCGTCGGCGCCGGCACCGTGGCGGGGGAGCGGCTGGCGGAGAGCGCCGCCTTCTTCGAGTTCATGATCGACGAGCTGCACGGGATGCTGGGGCGCTGGCGCGAGCACCGCGCGGCCCAGCCGCGGTAGCGGGCGGTCCGGGCCGGGGCACCGACGGCCCGGGCGCGGTGGACGCCGACGGCCCGGGTGGAACGGCGGGTGGCCGGGGCGGAACGACGGGGGAACGGCGGGCCGGTGCGGCGGCGCCTCGTTCTGCCGAGGGCTGAACCCGTTGAGCGGCGCGAGCCGCGGTTCGTACGCTCACCCCATGGGACACGACGACCTTCCGACTCTCGAACTCGCCTTCCCCGGACCGGAACGGGACCGCGGCCTGGCCGCGATCCGCAGCGGCGAGAAGACCGCGTTCACCGGCCTCCTGGAGATCTACCGGCACGCCGGGAGGGAGGTGCCGACGGCCGGTCAGCGGTTCGCGGTGCTGGACTCCGAGGGCGTTCCGGCCGTGACGATCGAACTCGTCGAGGTGCGGGTGCTCCCGATGGCGGAGATCGACGACGCATTCGCGATCGCCGAGGGGCGGGGCTACGCCGACGCGGCCGAGTGGCGGACGGAGCACGAGGAGTTCTTCGGCGGCGACGGCGTGGCCGAGTTCCTGGGGCGCGCCCCGGTCATCGACGGCGGGACGTCGGTCGTCGCCCAGCGCTTCCGGGTGGTCGACTCCGTGACGTCCTGAACGGCCCGACGACAGGGGCGCGGTTCCCGGAAGGAACCGCGCCCCTGTGCTGTCCGCCTCGTCCTGCCTACTTCGTCGGCGTCGCCGTCGGCGAGAACCCGGCGCTGGGGGTGGTGCCGGGAGTGGTGCTGGGCGCCGTGCTCGGGGTGTCGGTCGGGGTGGGGGTGGGGCAGCCGGGGAGCGGCGTCGCCGTCGGGGTACCGGTGGGCGTGGCCGTCGGCGTGGGCGTGCCGGTCGGGGTCGCCGTCGGGTCCGGGCAGGTGGTGGGCGTGCCGGTCGGGGTGCCCGTGGGCGTCGCCGTCGGGGTGCCGCTGGGGGTGCCGGTCGGCGTCGCCGTCGGGGAGGGGCTGCCGCTCGGGGTGGTCGTCGGCGTCGCCGACGGCGAGGTCGAACCCTCGGGCGTGGGCGCGGTGGTGGCGCCCGGGGTGGGCGTCGGCTGGGCGCTCGGCGACTGGTCCGGAGTCGGGGTGGCCGGCTGCTGGGGCTCCGTGCCGGGCGTTCCGCCGGTGCCGGTGCCGGTGCCGGTGCCGGTGCCGCCGGTCGGGAGGCCCGGGAGGTACGGCGTGGGCAGGGTGCCGGGCGGGACCAGGGGCCCCGGGCGGTTCGGCACGGTGGACACCGTGCCGCTGCCGAAGTGCGCCATCCAGTTGCGCACCGTCCGCAGGTACTCGCCCGAGTTGTTGTAGCTGAGCACCGCCCGGTCGAGCTGCGCCGGGTCGGCGAGGTCGCGCCCGCCCGCGCACAGGTAGCGGCCGGCGGTCTCGGCGGCGTCGAAGACGTTGTTCGGGTCGGCCTTGCCGTCGCCGTTGGCGTCCACGCCCCAGGAGGCCCAGGTGGACGGGATGAACTGCATCGGCCCGACGGCGCGGTCCCAGCGGGCGTCGCCGTCGTAGCGGCCGCCGTCGGTGTCGGCTATCGCGGCGAAGCCGTTGCCGTCCAGGGCCGGGCCGAGGATCGGCGTCAGGGTCGTGCCCGCGGCGTCCACCTGGCCGCCGTTGGCCTGGCCGGACTCGACCTGGCCGATCGCGGCCAGCAGCTGCCAGGGCAGGTGGCAGCCCGGCGAGCGCTGCGCCAGCGAGGCCTCGGCCTGCCGGTAGGCGGCGAACACGGTGGCGGGCAGGGAGGCCCCGGTGGCCGCGAACGGGCCGGCCGAGGGCAGGCCGGGCAGGGTGCCGGGCGGCTGGGGGAGCTGGAGGGTGCCGCCGCCGTCGGCGGGTATGCCGGTGCCGAAGGTGCCGGGGGCGTCGGTCGGGGAGCCGTCGGGCAGGGAGCGGCCGGCGCCCTGGCCGTCGGCGCCGTACGCCGAGCCGGAGTCGGCGACCGCGACCGGGGCGAGCCCGATGCCCGTCACCTGAGAGCCGGTCAGTGCGGCCAGCGCGGCGAAGGCCGCCGCCGTGCCCGTGACCCGTTTGCCGATCCGGAGCTTCCCGCTCCCGGCCTTGCCGATCCGCACCGTCATCCGCTGTCCCTCCCCGTTGCCGTCCGGACCTCCCCGGAACGGTTGAGCTGTCGTCATCGTGCCCGTCCGTCAGAGGACGGGGCCCACCACCGGGACGATTAGTATCACGACGATCTGACAGGGACAGGGTGACCGGAAGGCGGACCGGAGCCCTCCGAGGGGTTAACTCGGCACCTCAGCGGGGGTGGAGCCGGACATCGCGGCGCCCCGGGACATCCGCCGCCCACCGCCGTCGCTTCCTCGCCCGGCGGCAACTCCTGTTCCGGTACGGAAAGTCGACCGGTGGACCAACGGTGGTGGTACGGGCGCTCCCGGGCGCCGGACCGGCGGTTCGGAGCGCGGGGGTGGTGCGTGCGCGGTGTTTCGGGCCCCCCGGCGCCGCCCGCGGTCGCCCGTCCTGACCTGCCGGAACGTCCGAACCCCGGCCCGGCCCCCCTACCAGGGCGCGGGCCGGGACGCCAGGGCGCGACCCCGACTCGGACCTGGACGGGTGACGTTCTGGTGAAAATGGGCATGCCAGGAAAAGCCGCCCGGCATGCTGTGCCGCGTGATGATGCGGATGGAGGTCCAGACCGTGAGCGCGAACCTGCCGGAGACCCTCGCCGAGGGAGCGGTCGTCCTGCCGGCTCCCCCTCGGGTGGTGGACGACCTGGCCCGTGACCTGACCCAGGCCGCCGCGGCCGTCCGGGCGGTGTCGCGCACCCGCCGCTCCGGTGGGGACGTCGCCGTCGCCGCCTACACCGCCGTGGTGTGCACCGGCCGGTCGGCCGCCGGGGCCCTGGAGGAGGCCGCCGCCTGGTGCCGGCAGGCCCCCGAGGCCGAGGTGCACTCGCTGGCCTGGGCGCGGGTGCCCGGGCACCGGGACGACGTCCACGAGTACCGCGTCACCATGGCCGTCAGCTTCGCCGACGGCGAGACCGGGGAGCACCACGGCGACACCCACCACGCCCGGCGCTGACGCCGTATCATCGCCCCCATGACCGAGGGGGGTACGAACGACATGCCGAACGACGCGATGACGGACCCGGACGGCGCGGCCGCGGGGGAGCACACCGGCGGCCCGCGGGAACTCCCGCGGGCCGCCGCCGTCGTGGTCACCGTGATCGCGGCGGTGTGCGGCGCCGCGGTGCTGCTGGCCGTCTTCCACTGGCTGGGGTGGAACATCCCGTGGATCGGCTGGATCGTCGCCAAGGCCGGGATCAAGCTCGCCGTCGGCGGTTTCGCCGGGCTCGCCGTCGGCTTCGCCTGGCTCCGGTCCAGGCTGCGCTCCGGGAGCGGGAGTTGACCGAGCTCTCCGTCAACCGGCCTGCGGGGAGGGGCAGATGAGGTCGCGCTCGGGTGCGGTGTCCGCCAGCAGGTAGCGCTCGACCACCCCGCTGACGCAGGAGTTCGAGGTGGGGTACTGGCCGTGGTCGCCGTTCCCGGTGACGGTGACCAGCCTGGAGCCGCGCAGCGCGCGGTGGGCGCCGAGCGCCGCCTCGTAGTAGGTCGCCGGATCGTGTACCGAGTTGAGCATCAGCGTGGTCGGCAGGTGTGCGCCGGTCACCGTGACGGCGGGCGCGGGGGCGGTCGGCCAGGCGGCGCAGACCGCGCTGAAGGCGAGCGTCCGGGCCCCGGCCAGCGGCCACCGGGCGGTGTTCTCGGCGCCGCGCTCGATCCAGGTGTCCAGGTCCCTGGTCCACGGGGTGTCGTTGCAGGTCACCGCGAAGTACTCGGCGAGGAAGCCGGGGCTGAGGTAGCTCGCGAAGGCCTCCGCGGCCGCCGCCCTGGTCGCCTGGTCGACGGTCTGCCAGTTGTCGACGGCGGCCAGGATCCGGGCCAGGCCGGGAAAGTCGGAGGCCCGGTAGATCGCCGAGATGGCCAGGCTGTCCAGCTGGTTCGGGCCGATCGTCACCGGGCCCTCGACGATGGGCGAGTCGTGCAGGGCGGCCCGCCGCTGCTCCCAGTGCGCCCGCACCTGCTCCGGCGTGGAGCCCCAGTGGTACGTGGCGTCCCGGGCCGCGAGCCAGGGCACGAAGTCCTCGTCGAAGCGCCGCTGGAAGCTCATCGGCTGGCCCAGCTCGAACGCCTCCCAGGTGCCGTCGAAGCCGATGTTGCTGTCCAGCACCATCCGCTGGACGCGGTGCGGGAAGAGCGTGCCGTAGTAGGCGCCGATCATCGACGCGTAGGACGGGCCGTAGTAGCTGAGCCTGCGCTCGCCGAGCAGGCCGCGGAACAGGTCGATGTCGTGCGCGGTCTGCTCGGTGGTCAGGTACGGGATCAGGTCCCCGCTGCGCTCCTGACAACCGGCGGCCAGCTTCCTGGAGTTGGCGATCACGCGGTCGATCGCGGCGGGGGACTGGTCGCGGTAGTCGCCGGCCAGGAACTCCTGGAACTCCTCCGGGGTCTGGCAGACCGCCTTGGTGCTCTCGCCGACCCCGCGCTGGTCGAAGCCGACGATGTCGTACGCGGCGGCGACCGCCGGGGCGCCGGAGGCCAGGTTGGCCGGGCGCAGCAGGCCGGTGCCGCCGGGGCCGCCGGCCGCCATCAGCAGGGTCCCCTTGCGCCGGGCCGGGTCTGTGGCGCGGTGCCGGGAGACGGCGATGGTCAGGTCGGCCCCGGTGCCGGGGTGGTGCCAGTCGCGCGGGGCGGTCATGGTGGCGCAGTCCAGCGAAGGCTGCCGGGCGCAGGGCTTCCAGTCGAGGGTCTGGTGGGTGTAGCGGGCGGGTGCCGGGTCGGCGTCGCCCGGGTCGCCGAACAGCGCGTGCAGCGCGTCCACGTCCTCCTCGGTGTGGTGGTACTCGCGGACGGCCAGTCGCGGGCCGGTGAGTCGTACGGGG
>NZ_JBEZUT010000390.1:0-7408 GCF_040636595.1 Kitasatospora sp. NPDC036755 | reverse complement strand
CCGGCCACGACGAACGCGGCCGCGCCCGAACCCGCGACCACGCCGGCGGCCCCGGCCGGGACCGCGTCCGCCACGCCCCTCACCCCTCCCCTCGCACCGGCGCCCACCGACAGCACAGCGGGGACCCCGCCCGCCGACCCCACCACCGCCACCGCTGCCACCGCCCTCGCCGGCCGCACCGTCCTGCTCGACCCCGGCCACAACCCCGGCAACTCCGCCCACACCGCCGAGATCAACCGCCAGGTGGACATCGGCAACAGCCGCAAGGAGTGCGACACCACCGGGACGGAGACCAACGCCGGCTACACCGAGGCCGAGTACACCCTGGACGTCTCCCGCCGGGCCCGCGCCCTCCTGGCCGCCCGGGGCGCCACCGTGGTGCTGGTGCAGGACGGCGACCGCCCCTGGGGCCCGTGCGTCGACGAACGCGCCCGCGCGGGCGCCGAGGCACACGCCGACGTCGCGGTCTCGGTGCACGGCGACGGCGGCCCGGCGAGCGGCAGCGGGTTCCACGTGATCATGCCCGCCCGGGTGGTGGCCGGGAAGGCGGACAACGCCGCGATCGTCGCCCCCTCGCACCGGCTCGGCCTCCTGCTGCGCGACCGCTTCCACGCCGCGACCGGTGAACCGTATGCGGACTACATCGCCAAGGACGGCCTGGACACCCGCTCCGACCTGGGCGGCCTCAACCTCTCCGCGGTCCCCAAGGTGTTCATCGAGTGCGGTAACATGCGCAACTCGACGGACGCGAAGCGCATGACGGATCCTCAGTGGCGCCAGCAGGCGGCCCAGGGGATCGCCGACGCGCTGACCGCGTTCCTGACGACCCAAGAGAAGACCGAAGAGCGGTAAGGGAGTTGGGCCGCGCTCCGACGGTGGACGGAACTCCGTCCGGACCGCACGGTTTGCAACGACTTCGCCCCATTCCCGGTCCCGCCGTGCACCGGCAGGACGGTTGGGCCTAGGCTTCTGGTCCGTTCGGGAGTTTCGGCCGGTCATCCCGACCGCACGAACCACCGTCCACGACACGTCAACGAGGGGAACGTTAGTGAATCTGCGCGCTCTCACCAGGGGAGACGCCGCCGTCGCGGGCGCGGCCGTCCTGCTCTTCATCGCCTCCTTCCTGCCCTACTGGACCGTGGACTGCGGTGGCAGCCGGTACTGCCCCTCGTCGCAGAACGCGTGGAGCACGGACCTGTTCCCGATCCTGCCGTCGATCTACCTCCTCGGCATCGCCGCCGCGGTGCTGATCCTGGTGCAGCGCTTCCAGGGCGCGGCCGCGGCCACCCGCCAGGTGCTCGGCCTGCGGCTGGACCAGTGGGGCATCGCCCTCTCCGTCGCGGCGCTGTGGACCTCGGTCTGGGCGCTCGGCGGCGGCACCTCCAGCAGCGTCGTCAGCCACGGCTTCGGCGCCTGGCTCGGCTTCATCGCGCTGCTCGTGCTCGCCGGCGCGGCCGCCGCGGGCCCCCTGGTGCCCGCGCTGAAGGCCCCGCTGGTCGCCGACCGTCCGGCGGCCGTCCCCGGCGGGCAGTACGGCTACCCGGGCCAGCCCGGCCAGCAGGGTGCGGCCGGCCAGTACGGCTACCCGGCCCAGGGCCAGGACCCGGCGTTCGGCGGCCAGGGCGGCTACGGCTACCCGGGCGCCGGCCAGCCGCAGGCCGGTCAGCCGGTCCCGGCCGCCCAGCCGCACGACGCCGGTGCCCCGGCCCCGCAGCCGGCCCCGGCCGCCCAGCAGGCGGCCGCCCCGGCGGCGGACTTCCAGCCGTTCTGGTTCGCCGTCCCGGCCCCGCGCCAGCTGGCGCCGAAGGACAACCCGGCCGGCGCCCCGGTCGGCGAGGTCGTGCCGGGCACCTGGTACCTGGCCGTCGAGCAGCGTGGCGCCGCGCTGGTCGCGCAGCTGCCGGACGGCAGCCAGGGCCTGCTGGCCGACACCACGGGCATCCAGCGCGGCTGACCTCCCGAGGCACGCGACGCGAGAGGGGCGGGACCGGTTCTCCGGTCCCGCCCCTCTCGCATGCGCGCTCGGCGCCTGCCCCGCGTCCGCTCGGCGTCCGCCCCGCGGACGCCCGGCTCAGCAGCAGTCCTGGACCACCAGCCCGGCGGGCAGCTGCTCCCCGCCGAAGACCGCGACCGTCGCCGGATCCCCGCCGAGCGCGGCCACCGCGAGCAGCAGTGCCCCGGCCGTCCAGGTGGTGCGCTCCTCCGGCCAGATCGCGTCGTCCTCGAAGACGTACCCGGTCCAGTACGAGCCGTCCTCGTGGCGCAGGTGCCGCTGGATCCAGCGCAGGATCTCCACCGCGCGGTCGGACTCGCCGATCGCCCAGAGCGCGAGCGCCAGCTCGGCGCTCTCCCCGCCGGTCACCCACGGGCGGTCGCTGACGCAGCGCACGCCGAGGCCGGGGACGACGAAGCGCTCCCAGTCCCGCTCGATCCGGGCCAGCGCCGCGTCGCCGCGCAGTCCGGTGCCGAGCACCGGGTAGTACCAGTCCATCGAGTAGCGGTCCTTGTCCAGGAACCGCTCGGTGTGGTGCGAGACGGCGTGCCCCAGCCGCCCGGCCGCGAGCTCCCAGTCGGGCTGCGGCTCCTCCAGGTACTCGGCGATGGCCAGCCCGCAGCGCAGCGCGTGCAGGATGCTGGACGAGCCGGTGAGCAGCGCCTCGTCGGTGGCCGCGCCGTCCTCGTCGACCCGCCAGGCGATCGGGCCGCCGGGCAGCCGCAGCCCGACGATGAAGTCCAGGGCGCGCCGGACAGCCGGCCAGATCCACTCCAGGAAGGCGTCGTCGCCGGTGCTGAGGTGGTGGTGCCAGACCCCGACCGCGATGTACGCGCAGAAGTTGCTCTCCTTGGCCCGGTCGGTGACCACGCCGTCGGTGTAGGCGGCGTACCAGGATCCGTCCGGGTTCTGGGCGGCGGCGAGCCAGCGGTAGGCGGCCTCGGCGGCGGCGTGCTCGCCGGCCGTGTCGAGGGCCATCGCGGCCTCGGTGTGGTCCCAGGGGTCGAGGTGGTGGCCGGCGAACCAGGGTATGGCGCCGTCGGGGCGCTGCTCGGCCAGGATGCTGCGCACGGTGTCGGCGGCCTGCTCGGCGTCGAGCACCCCGTCGAGCAGCAGCACCTCGGGGACCGCGGCGGTCATGCCGTTCCGCCCGGCGCGCCGGCCGCGGCCGTGGGCTCGGTGCGGTCGGCGCCACCCCGGCCGGCCTCGCCCCGGCCGGCCTCGACCCGGCCGGCCTCGACCCGGTCGGGCTCGACCCGGTTGGGCTTGGAGGCGTACGCGACGAAGCTCTTGCCGATCACCGGGTTGAGCGCCCGCTCGGCGGCCTTGGTGAGGCTGCTGATCACCGGGGTGCCGACGATGTCCCAGACCAGCAGCTGGTGGTACGCCTTGACCGGCAGCGCCTTGTCGTTGTCGACGCCGACGGCGCACTTGATCCACCAGTACGGCGAGTGCAGCGCGTGCGCGTGGTGGGTGCCGTACGGCTCCAGGCCGGCGTCCTTGAGCTTGCCGAGCAGCTCGTCGCCCCGGTAGATCCGGATGTGGCCGCCCTCGTTCGCGTGGTACTCGTCGGACAGCGCCCAGCAGATCTTCTCCGGCAGCCAGCGGGGCACGGTGACGGCGAGCAGGCCGCCCGGCTTGAGGACCCGGAACATCTCGTCGAGCACGCCCTTGTCGTCCGGGATGTGCTCCATCACCTCGGAGATGATGATCTTGTCGAAGTACTCGTCCTCGAACGGCAGCGCCAGCGCGTTGCCCTCGATCGCGGCCGCCGACGCGCCCTCGGGGGCCTCACCGGCCTGCTCCATCGCCGCGAACCACTTCCTGACCTCGGCGATCTCCTCGGCGTTCTGGTCGAGGGCGATCACGTTGGCGCCGCGGCGGTAGCACTCGAACGCGTGCCGGCCCCCGCCGCAGCCCAGGTCGAGCACCCGGTCGCCGGGGGCGAGCGGGAAGCGCGAGAAATCGACGGTCAGCACTGCTGGACTCCCATTCCTATTGCTGCCAAGCACTCCTGACGCTCCGTCAGGCTTTCGTTCGGCACGGCGCTCGTGCGCCGCCACGCTTCGTCGCGCGCCGCCCGACGGGCCCCCGACCCGCCGTCACCGACCCGCCGTCACCGGGCGGGCGCCCGGGCCCGCCCCGCGCCGCGCACCGCTAGGCCACGTACCGCCAGCCCGGCCCCGAGCGGGCCCGGGCGCCGGCACCGGAGGCGATCGCCGCGCGGTACGCCTCGGCGGTCAGCTCGGCGGCCCGCTCCCAGGTGAACCGGGCCAGGACCCGCTCGCGGCCGGCCGCGCCGAGTCCGGCCCGCAGCTCCGGGTCGTCCAGCAGCCGGCCGAGCGCGGCGGCCAGCGCGCCCGCGTCGCCCGGCGGCACCGCCAGGCAGGTCTCCCCGTCCGCCCCGGCCACCTCGGGGATCGCCCCGCCGGTGGTGGCGACCAGCGGGGTGCCGGTGGCCATCGCCTCGGCGGCGGGCAGCGAGAAGCCCTCGTACAGCGAGGGGACACAGGCCGCCTCGGCCGAGCGGTAGAGGTCGACCAGCTCCCGGTCGGTCAGCCCGCTGCGGAACTCGATGTGCCCGGCCAGCCCGAAGCGGCGCACCGCCTCGGCCACCGGTCCGTCCTCCTTCTGCGGCTTGCCGACCACCACCAGGTGGGCGTCCCGCTCGGTGCGGACCTTGGCGAGCGCCTCGACCAGGTGGACCAGGCCCTTCAGCGGGACGTCCGCGCTGGAGGTGGTGACGATCCGGCCGGGGACGCGGGCGATCTCCGCCGAGGGGGACCACAGCCGGGTGTCGGCGCCGATCGGCACCACCGAGATCGCGCCCGGCGCGACGCCCAGGTGCTCGGCGATCTCGCGCCGCGAGGTGCCGGAAACGGTGATCACGTGGTCCAGCCGGGCGGCGACCCGGCGCTGCATCCGGGTGAAGGCGTACCAGCGGCGCAGCGAGAGCCGCTTGAGCCGGGTGGCGGCGGCGTCCAGCTCCAGCTGCCGGTCCACGGTGATCGGGTGGTGGATGGTGGTGACCAGCGGGAAGCCGTGCCGGGCCAGGCCCAGCAGGCCGTAGCCGAGGGTCTGGTTGTCGTGCACCACGTCGTAGCGGCCCTTGTGGGCGGCCAGGTGGCGGCGGGCGCGCAGCGAGAAGGTGAGCGGCTCGGGGAAGCCGCCGGTGCGCATGGTGGCGAACTCCAGCACGTCCACCGGGCCGCGGAACTCGTCGCGGGCCGGGGTGCGGAAGGGGTCGTCGGCGCGGTAGAGGTCCAGGCTGGGCAGCTCGACCAGGCGCACCGAGCCGGGGCCGTCGACCTCGTCCAGCACCGGGAAGGGCTGGGCGCCGATCACGTCCACGTGGTGGCCCAGCCGGGCCAGCTCCCGGGAGAGGTGTCGTACGTACACGCCCTGACCGCCGCAGAAGGGGTCCCCGCGGTACGACAGCAGGGCAATCCGCAGCGGCTGCGCGGTCATCCTGGGCCCTCTTCTCTAGCTGCTATCGGTGCTGCCGGTCGTGCTTCCGGTCGCTAAAGTAGATCAGGTTTCAGTGGCTGGGGAACTCGTCGTCGACCACGTGAACAATGAGAGACCTCGAAGATACCGGCCCGTAGCTTTCCCTCAGGAGCCAGGGCTGGTGATTCCCGCCACGCCGAATCCTGCCGACCATGTGGAGCACACCGCCACTCTCGCCCGACCGGGAGCACCCTTGCCGCCACCCCCTCCTCCGACGTCGCCGCCGGTCTCGCCGTCCGTGCCGCCCCCGGGCTCACAGCCCCCGGGCGAGCCGCCGCTGACCGCGCGCCAGGCCGAGCGGCGCCGGCGCATCCTGCGGGCCGCCACCGCCCTGGCGGTCCGGGGCGGGTACGAGGCGGTGCAGATGCGGGAGGTCGCGGAGAGCGCCCAGGTCGCCCTCGGCACGCTCTACCGGTACTTCCCGTCCAAGGTGCACCTGCTGGTGGCGGTGATGCTCGAGCAGCTCCAGGGCCTGCGCGAACACATCCGGCGGCACCCGCCGGCCGACCTCGAACCGGCGCCCCGGGTGGCCGACACCCTCACCCGGGCCTTCCACGCGCTGCAGCGCGAACCGCTGCTGGCCGAGGCGATGGTCCGGGCGCTGTCCTTCGCGGACCGCTCGGTCGGAGCCGAGGTGGACCAGGTCAGCGTCGCCACCGGACAGCTCATCCTGGACGCGATCGGCCAGTCCGGACCACCCACCGAGAGCCAGCGCGCGGCCGTCCGGGTGATCGAGCACACCTGGCACTCGGCGCTGGTCGCCTGGCTCTCCGGGCGCGCCTCCATCGCCGAGGTCCGGGCCGACCTGCACACCGCGGCCCGGCTGCTCACCCTGCCGTGAGACGGCCGCCCGCCGCCCCGTGAAGCCGGCTCCCCCGGCGCCGCGAACCGGCCCGACCCCGGGCCGCCGACTGGAACCTGTTCCTGCCCGGGCCGGGCCGCTCCGCGCGCTCCGGCGGCTAGAGTCGACAGGGCAGCACAACTCCATCCCGCTCCTCCCCCGGGGAAAGCCGGTGCAAGTCCGGCGCTGGCCCCGCAGCCGTGAGTCCGGCGCCGCACCAGGCCACCCGGACGAGTCGGAGAGCCCGGGGAGGGGCGAGCGGCCAGTCCGGACGCACGCGCCCGGCACCGTCGAGGACTACGGAACGGCCCCGCCCGGGCCACCACCGCTCACCGAAAGGCACACCCGCACCATGCTGACCGCCGCCCGCCTGGGCGCCGCCGCCCTGTCCGCCGCGATGCTCACCGGCCTCGCCGCCGGCCCGGCCCTCGCCGACAGCCCCGCGCCGACCTCCGCCGCCGGCCCCGACGGGCTGTACGGCACGAGCGACCCGACGTACGACGGCGTCTGGCGGCAGTCGCTGGCGCTCACCGCACTCACGGCGGCCAAGGTCACCCCGGCCGACTCGGCCGTCGGCTGGCTCACCGGGCAGCAGTGCGAGGACGGCGGCTGGCCCTCCTACCGGGCCGCCGGCGCGGCCTGCGACCCCACGACCGAGGACAGCAACGCCACCGCCGTCGCCATCCAGGCCCTGGTCGCCGTCGGCGGGCACCAGGAGGCCGTCGACAAGGGCGTCGCCTGGCTCAAGACCACCCAGAACGGCGACGGCAGCTGGGCCTACAACCCGGGCAGCCCGGGCGACGCCAACTCCACCGGGCTCGCCGTCAACGCGCTGTTCGCCGCCAGGACCGACCCGGCGGGCGTCGCCAAGGCCGGCAAGTCCGCCTTCGACGGGCTCGCCCGCTTCCAGCTCGGCTGCGCCGCCCCCGCCGACCAGCGCGGCGCCTTCGCCTACCAGCCCGACCCGGCCGACGGCTCCCTGGCCCCGAACGCCCATCGCTCACCCACCACCGCCACCACGTCCGCATCGCCCGCGCCCTGGACCGCCTCGAGGCCGGTGAGCCGAG
>NZ_JBEZUT010000389.1:0-7420 GCF_040636595.1 Kitasatospora sp. NPDC036755 | reverse complement strand
GCCAGCGGACCGCGAGGCGCCCGGCCGGCTGCTCCGGGGCGGCGGCCAGGGCCGCCTGCAGCAGAGCGGGGTGGAGCCCGTAGCGGTCGGCGTCGGCCGTGAACTCCTCGGGGAGCACGAGCTCGACGCCCGGCCCGGAGGCGTCCTGTTCGACGGCGTCCCGTCCGAAGGCGTCCCGTCCGAAGGCGTCCGGGGCCGGGGCCGGGGCGTCCTCCCCGCGCAGCCGGCCGTGCGCCAGCCGCAGCCAGGCCCCGTCCGCCTCCGGCTTCGCGTGCACGGCGACCGGCCGCAGGCCGTCCTCGTCCGGCGCGCCGACCCGGACCTGCAGCGGCACCGCCCCGGTGTCCGGCACCGCGAGGTGGGCGTGCGCGGTCAGTTCGTCCAGCACGGGGCTGCCGGCCTCGCGTCCGGCCCGCAGCACCGCGTCGACCAGGGCGGCGGACGGCAGCACGGCGGTGTCGCCGACGGTGTGCTCGGCCAGCCAGGGCAGGGCCCGGGCCGAGGCCCTTCCGGCGCCCAGCAGTTCGTCGGCGTCGGCCACCGGGACGACCGTGTCGAGCAGCGGGTGGCCGGCCCGGTCGGCGCCGGCGGCGGGCAGCGGGGCGGCCGGCTCCAGCCAGTACCGCTCGCGCTGGAACGGGTAGGTCGGCAGGTCCACCGGGGTGGCGCCGGTGCCGGCGAAGAACGCCGCCCAGTCGACGGGCACCCCGCGCACGTGCAGCCGGCCGAGCGCCGAGACCAGGGTGTGCGGCTCCGGGTAGCCGTGGCGCATCGCCGGGACGGTGGCGCTGGTGGCGCGCTCGACGCAGGTCGCGGCCATGGCGGAGAGCACGCCGTCCGGGCCGAGCTCCAGGAAGGTGTCGACGCCTTCGGCCTCCAGGGTCCGCACGGCGTCCAGGAACCGTACGGGGTTGCGGAGTTGGTCCACCCAGTAGTCGGCGGTGGTCCAGCGGTCGCCGTTCTCGACCTCGCCGGTGACGGTGGAGACGATCCGGACGGTCGGCCGGTGGAAGGTCAGTTTCTCGGCGACACCGCGGAACTCCTCCAGGATCGGGTCCATCCGCGGCGAGTGCGAGGCGTGGCTGATCGGCAGCCGCTTGGTGCGGTGGCCCCGTTCGCGCAGCGCGGCGGCGACCGCGACGGCGGCGTCCTCGTCGCCGGAGACCACCACCGCCTCCGGTCCGTTGACGGTGGCGAGCACCGCCCGGCCGTCCGGGTCGAGGGCGGCGAGCACCTGCTCCTCGGTGGCCTGGATGGCGATCATCGCGCCGCCCTCGGGCAGCGAGCGCATCAGCCTGCCGCGGGCGGTCACCAGGGTGGCGGCGTCGGGCAGCGAGAGCACGCCGCCGACGTGGGCGGCGATCAGCTCGCCGGTGGAGTGGCCGACCAGGTAGTCGGGGCGCACGCCCCAGGCCTCCAGCTGGCGGTAGAGCGCCACCCCGACCGCGAACAGGGCGGCGAGGGTGTAGTCGATCTGGTCGAGTTCGTCGCCCGTCTCGATCACCGTGCGCAGCGGGCGCGGCAGGTGCTCGTCCAGGGCGTCGCAGACCTCGTCGAAGGCCGCGCGGAAGGCCGGGAAGGCGGCCCGCAGTTCGTTGGCCATGCCGATCCGCTGGGCGCCGCCGCCGGTGAACATGTACGCGGTGAGGCCCTCCCCGGCCCGGCCGAGCAGGGCGCCGGGGCCGCCGGTGGCGATGTCGGCGAGGCCCCGGTCGAGTTCGTCCCGGTCGGCGGCGACCACCACGGCCCGGTGGGGCAGCGCCGAGCGGGTGGTGGCGAGCGACAGCGCGGTGTCCAGCAGGCCGGCGCCGCCGCGATCGGTTCCTTCGCCGCCCGTCCCGTCGCGGTCGGCGAGCAGCGCGGCCAGGTCGCGGGCCCGGGCGTCCAGGGCCTCGGCGGACCGGCCGGAAAGCAGCCACGGCACGGTCGGCAGCACCACCGGCGCGGACGGCTCGGCGTCCGCGGACGGCGCCCCGGGCGCGTCGTCCCCGTCGCTCGGCACCTGCTCGGCGGGCGCCTGCTCGACGATGACGTGGGCGTTGGTGCCGCTGAAGCCGAAGGAGGAGACGGCGGCGCGGCGCGGGCGGCCGGTCTCCGGCCAGTCCCGGGCCTCGGTGAGCAGCGCGAGCGCGCTGTCGTCCCAGTCGACGTGCGGGGTCGGCTCCTCGGCGTGCAGCGTCCTGGGCAGGACGCCGTGCCGGATCGCCTCGACCATCTTGATGACGCCGCCGACGCCCGCCGCCGCCTGGGAGTGGCCGATGTTGGACTTGAGCGAGCCCAGCCAGAGCGGCCGCTCGCGCGGGCGGTCCTCGCCGTAGGTGGCGAGCAGGGCGCGGGCCTCGATCGGGTCGCCGAGGGTGGTGCCGGTGCCGTGCGCCTCGACGGCGTCGACGTCCCCCGGGGCGATCCGGGCGTCGGCGAGGGCCTGGCGGATCACCCGCTCCTGGGCCGGGCCGTTGGGCGCGGTGAGCCCGTTGCTGGCACCGTCCTGGTTGATCGCCGAACCGCTGACCACGGCGAGCACCGGCAGTCCGTCGCGCCGGGCGTCGGAGAGCCGGGCGAGCAGCAGCAGGCCGACGCCCTCGGCCCAGCCGGTGCCGTCGGCGTGCGCGGAGAAGGACTTGCAGCGGCCGTCCGGCGAGAGCCCGCGCAGCCGGGAGAACTCGACGAACGGCAGCGGGGTGGACAGCACCGTGACGCCGCCGGCCAGCGCGAGGTCGCACTCGCCCCGGCGCAGCGCGGTGGCGGCCAGGTGCAGGGCGACCAGCGAGGACGAGCACGCGGTGTCCACGGAGACCGCCGGGCCCTCCAGGCCGAAGGTGTAGGCCAGCCGGCCGGAGGCGACGCTGCCGGCGCTGCCCGCGAACAGGTAGCCCTCGAAGTCCTGCGGGGGCAGGTGGGGGCGCGAGCCGTAGTCGTTGTACATCGCGCCGACGAACACGCCGGTGCGGCTGCCGCGCACCTCGTCCGGGACGATCCGGCCGCGCTCGAAGGCCTCCCAGGCCGTCTCCAGGAGCAGCCGCTGCTGCGGGTCGGTGGCCAGGGCCTCGCGCGGGGACATCCCGAAGAACTCGGGGTCGAAGCGGTCGGCGTCGTGCAGGAAGCCGCCGGAACGGGTGGAGGAGCGGCCGACGGCCTCCGGGTCCGGGTGGTACAGGTCCTCGTCCCAGCCGCGGTTCCCGGGGAACGGCGACACGGCGTCGACGCCATCGGCGACGAGCTGCCACAGCTGCTCGGGTGAGGTCACCCCGCCGGGGTAGCGGCAGGCCATCGCGACGATCGCGATCGGCTCCTGCTCCTTCTCCTCGACCTCGCGCAGTCGCCGGCGGGAGGCGCGGGCGTCGGCGACGGCCCGCTTGAGGTACTCGCGGAGTTGCTTCTCGTCACTCACGTGGTCTCAGCTCCAGGGTCGTTCCGGTGGGGGGAGACGGGGGTGGTGGGGGTCGTTCGGGCGATGGAGGTCATTCGAGTTCGTCGACCAGGGCGAAGAGGTCCTCGTCGGTCGCGTCGTCGAGGTCGTCGAGGTCCGTGCCGTCGGGCCCGTCGGCGCCGGCCCGCCCGGCCGGGTCGGCGAGGTCCAGCAGCTCCCTCAGCCGGGCGACGACGCGTTCCTGGCCCGCCGGGTCGGACAGGGCGTCGGGCAGCGCCGTGCGCAGCCTGGCCAGCTCGGCCAGGACCGGTTCGGCCGGGGACGGCGGGGCCAGTTCGGCGGCCAGCAGGTCGCGCAGGTGGGCGCCGAGCGCGGCCGGGCTGGGGTGGTCGAAGACCACCGTGCTGGCCAGTCGCAGCCCGGTGGCGGAGCCCAGCCGGTTGCGCAGCTCGACCGCGGTGAGCGAGTCGAAGCCGAGCTCGGTGAAGGCGCGGGAGCTGCCGATCCCGGTGTGGTCGGCGTGGCCCAGGACGGCGGCCGTCCCGGTCCGGACGAGGTCGGTGAGCAGCTGCCGCTGCTCGTCCGGTCCGAGCCCGGCGAGCCGCCGCGGGAGCGTGTCGGTGCGGGGCGCCGCCGCCGGGGCGGCCGGGGCGGCGGGTACCAGGCCGCGCAGCGGTGCGGGCAGCCCGGTGGCCGTGCGCAGCGCGGCGGGGCTGATCCCGGTGAGGGCCTGGACGGGGTGGTCCAGGGTCAGCGCGCGGTCGAACAGCGCGGTGCCCTCGGCGTTGCCGATCGGCTTGAGGCCCAGCCGGGCCAGGCGGCGCAGGTCGGCCTCGGAGAGGTGGGTGCTGAGGGCGCTGGCCTCCGACCACAGGCCCCAGGCGAGGGAGTGGGCGGGCAGGCCCTGGGCCCGGCGGTGCTGGGCCAGCGCGTCCAGGAAGGTGTTGGCGGCCGCGTAGTTGGCCTGACCGGCGGTGCCGAGCAGACCGGCGACGGAGGAGTAGAGGACGAACGCCCTGAGGTCCTGGCCCCGGGTCAGCTCGTGGAGGTTCCACGCCCCGTCCACCTTCGGCCGCAGCACCCCGTCCAACCGCTCGGGCGTCAACGAGGCCAGCGTCGCGTCGTCCGTGACACCCGCGGTATGGACGACCGCGGTCAACGGATGCTCCGCCGGCACCCCCGCGAGGACCTCGGCGAGCCGCTCACGATCGGCCGCGTCACAGGCCACCAACTCCACCAGCGCACCCGACTCCCCCAGCTCCTGGGCCAGTTCGACCGCACCCGGCGCCCCGGCACCACGCCGACTCGCCAACAGCAACCGGCGCACGCCGTGCTCCACGACCAGGTGCCGGGCCAGCAGCCCGCCGAGGCCGCCGGTACCGCCGGTGATCAGCACCGTGCCGGCCGGGTCGAACCCGGGCCGCCCGGTGGCGGGCCGGGGCGCACGGGCCAGCCGGGGTGCGTGCAACCTTCCGTCCCGTACGGCGAGTTGGGGCTCGCCGGTGGCGGCCGCGGCGGCGATCTGCTCCCGGGCGTCGCCCCGCCCGTCCAGGTCGACCAGCAGGACCCGGCCCGGGTGCTCGGTCTGCACGGTGCGCGCCAGGCCCCACAGCGGTGCGTGGACCAGGTCGGCCACGTCCTCGCCGGGCAGTGCGGCGACGGCGCCGGTGGTCACCAGCGCGAACCGGGAACCGTCGAAGCGTTCCTCGGACAGTCCGGTGCGCAGCAGCTCCAGGACCCTGGCCGTCTCCTCCCGGGCGGCGGCCGCGGGCGCCCCGGTGCCGGGGGCGAGGGTCAGCACGACCAGGTCGGCCGGCTCGGCCCCGGCGAGGTCGGCCCCGTCCAGGTCGGTCCGGGTCACGGCCGGGACCTGCCCGGCGGGAACGGCGGGAACGCCGGACACGCCGGACACGGCGGGCCACTCGACCGCGAACAGCGCGTCCTCGGTGGAGACCGCCGCCAGCCGGGCCCGCGGCACCGGCCGCAGGTCCAGCGAGGCGACGCTCGCCACCGGGGCGCCGGTGCCGTCGGTGACGGCCAGCCGGACGGTGCCCGGGCCGCCGAGCGGCGTGATCCGGACCCGCAGGGCGCCCGCCCCGGCCGCGTGCAGCCGGGTGCCGGACCAGCTGAACGGCAGCCGGATCTCCTCGGGGCCCGTCCCGGCGGCCGCGCCCGGCAGCAGCGGGTGCAGCGCCGCGTCCAGCAGCGCGGGGTGCAGTCCGTACCGGGAGGCCTGGTCGCGCTGCTCCTCGGGCAGGGCGACCTCGGCGAGCAGCTCCTCGCCGAGCCGCCACACGGCGCGCACGCCGCGGAACGCCGGGCCGTAGTCGTAGCCGAGGGCCCGCAGCGCCGGGTAGGCCTCCTCGACCGGCTGCGGGACGGCTCCGGCGGGCGGCCAGGCGGCGTCCGGCGCAGGGCCTGCCGTCCCGTCCGTCTCCGTCCCGCCCCCGGTGCTCGTGTCGTCCCCGGCGGTGAGCAGGCCGGTGGCGTGCCGCGTCCACGGCAGCGCCGGGCCGTCGGCGGCGTCGGCCGGGCGCGCGTGGACGGTGAACGCCCGGGCGCCGGTGCCGTCGGCCGGGGCGAGCCGGACCTGGATCCGGACGGCCTCGCGCTCGGGCAGCACCAGCGGCGCCTCCAGGGTGAGGTCCTCGACGGTGCCGAGCCCGGCCTGCTCGCCCGCCGCGAAGGCCAGCTCCAGGAAGGCGGTGGCGGGCAGCAGCACCAGGCCCTCGACGACGTGGTCCGCCAGCCACGGGTGGGTGCGCAGCGACAGCCGGCCCGTCAGCACGAGGTCCTCGCCGCCGGCCACGTCGAGCGCGGCGCCGAGCAGGGGGTGCCCGGCGGGGTCGACGCCGAGGCCGCGCGGGTCGGAGCGGGTGCTGCTCGGGGCGAGCCAGTGGCGCTCGCCGCCGAAGGCGTACGTCGGCAGGTCGAGCGGCGCGTCGGCGGTGCCTCCGGTCCCGGTCCCGGCCGGGGCGGCCCCGGGCAGGAGTGCGGTGAGGTCCGCCGCGCCGCCCGCCGTGTGGACGGCGGCCAGGGCGGCGGAGTACGTCTCGGCCTCCGGCCGGCCGGCCCGGGCCAGCGCGACGGCCGTCGCCGCGTCGCCGTCGCCGAGCGTCTCCCGCGCCATGCCGGTCAGCACGGCGCCCGGCCCGACCTCGACGAACAGTCCGGCGCCGAGCCCGCGCAGGGTCCGGACGGCGTCGCGGAAGCGCACGGTGGCCCGGATCTGGCCGGTCCAGTAGTCGGCCGAGGCCAGCAGGTCGGCCGGCGCGAGTCGGCCGGTGACGGTCGAGACGATCGGGACGGCGGGCGCCCGGAAGGTCAGCGCTCCGGCCGCGGCGCGGAACTCGTCGAGGATGCCGTCCATGTGCGGCGAGTGGAAGGCGTGGCTGACCGTCAGCCGCTTGGTCCGGTGGCCGCGCTCCCGCCACTGCCCGGCGATCCGGTCCGCGAGCTCCGCGTCCCCGGCGATCACCACCGACTCCGGCCCGTTGACGGCGGCCAGGGACAGCTCGGCCGGGTGGTCGGCGATCGAGGCGGCGACCGCCTCCGGGTCGGCCTGGATCGCGATCATCGCGCCGCCCGAGGGCGCGGCCTGCATCAGCCGGGCGCGGGCCGCGACCAGCGCGGCGGCGTCCTCCAGCGAGAGCACCCCGGCCACGTGCGCGGCGGCCAGCTCGCCGACCGAGTGCCCGGCCAGCAGGTCGGGCACCACCCCGTGCGACTCCAGCAGCCGGAACCAGGCGACCTCCACGGCGAACAGCGCCGGCTGGGCGTACCCGGTCCGGTCCAGCCGGGCGGCCGCCGCGTCGTCCCGCCCGGCGAACAGCACGTCGCGCAGCGGGCGGTCCAGGTGCGGGTCCAGTGCCGCGCAGGCCGCGTCGAGGGCCGCGGCGAACGCCGGGAAGGCCTCGGCCGCCCCGGCTCCCATGCCGAGGCGCTGGGCGCCCTGCCCGGTGATGCCAGCCCTCGACGTGGTCGATGACCGGGTCGCCGGGGGCGGGGGACTCGACCGGGCCGCCGAAGCAGGCCACGTACGGGTGCCCG
>NZ_JBEZUT010000388.1:0-7421 GCF_040636595.1 Kitasatospora sp. NPDC036755 | reverse complement strand
GGCGCCGGCGCGGGTGTCGCCGGGGCGGTCGCCCTGGACGGGCGGACCGGCCGCTCGGCGCTCGCCGGGGGCCCGGCCGGCGGGACGCTGGGCGCGGCCCGGGTGCCGTTCCGCGGCGAGCACCAGGCCGGGATCACCGACCCGGCGCAGGCCAGGGTCCAGCTGGCCGCCTTCGACCTGGCCGAGGGCGTCGGCCGGGACGGGCTGCGCACCCTGCTGCAGCGCTGGACGAAGGCCGCCGAGCGGCTGACCGCCGGGGAGCCGGCCGAGGAGTTCGACAACCAGGTCGCGCTGGACGCCGGCCCCTGCTCGCTGACCGTCACGGTCGGCTTCGGGGCCTCGCTGTTCGACCGGGCCGGGCTGGCCGACCGCCGCCCGCCCGGGCTCGAACCGCTGCCGGCCTTCCCCGGTGACGCGCTGGACCCGGCCCGGGGCGACGGCGACCTGTTCGTCCAGATCGGCGCGGACGACGCCCTGGTCGCGGTGCACGCCCTGCGGGTGCTCCAGCGGCTGGCGACCGGAACCGCGGCGCTGCGCTGGCAGTCGGCCGGGTTCGCCCGCACCCCCGGCGCCGCCGCCCGGCCGGTGACCGGACGCAACCTGATGGGCCAGATCGACGGCACCAACAACCCCCGGCCGGAGGAGGAGGGCTTCGCCGCCACGGTGTTCTGCGCCGCGGGCGGCGACGGGCCGGCCTGGCTGGCCGGCGGCTCGTACCTGGTGTTCCGGCGGATCCGGATGCTGCTGGACCACTGGGAGGCGCTGCCGGTGGAGCGGCAGGAGCGGGTGATCGGGCGGCGCAAGTCGGACGGAGCCCCGCTCGGCGCACCCGCCGGGGCCGGCGAGCGGTCCCCGGTGGACCTCGCCGCGCAGGACGCGGACGGCGCCCTGGCGATCCCCTCCGACGCGCACGTCCGGGTCGCCGCCCCCGCGGCCAACGGCGGGGCGGCGATGCTGCGGCGCGGCTTCTCGTACCACGACGGGCTGCTGCCGGACGGTTCGCCGGACGCCGGGCTGCTCTTCCTCGCCTTCCAGTCCGACCCGCGCAGGGGCTTCACCCCGGTGCAGCGCAAGCTCTCCCGGGGCGACGGCCTCTCCCGCTTCCTGCGGCACGAGGCGAGCGGCCTGTACGCGCTGCCGCCGGGCCCGCCGCCCGGCGGGTACCTCGGCCAGCAGCTGCTGGAGGGGTAGCCGCGGGTGTCCCGGGGGATCCGCCGGGGATCCCCCCGGACCCCCTGGTTCCACCGGAGTTCACCGCCGCGGTCCCGGCCACTGGAACGCTTTCCTGCCGGGGCCGCGGAATCGTTAGGGTGACTGCTTCGGCACACCCCGCTGCTTCGGCACACCCTGCCCACGCGGCACCGAGATCCCACGGAGGCGTCATGTCGGCCACCCGCTACACCTACCTCGGACCGGCCGGCACGTTCACCGAGGCGGCCCTGCACACGCTGCCCGAGGCGGCGACCCGGGAGCTGGTGCCGCTGTCCTCGGTGGCGCTGGCGCTGGACGCGGTGCGCGGCGGGGAGGCGGCCGGGGCGTTCGTCCCGATCGAGAACTCGGTGGAGGGCGCGGTCACCGCGACCAACGACGAACTGGCCGCCGGCACACCGCTGATGATCTACCGTGAGGTGCTGCTGCCGATCACCTTCGCGCTGCTGGTGCGGCCGGGCACCGAGCTGTCCGGGGTCAGGACGGTGACCAGCCACCCGGTGGCCCAGCCGCAGGTGCGGCGCTGGCTGGCGGCCAATCTGCCGGACGCGAAGTGGGAGTCGGCCGCCTCCAACGCGGACGGCGCCCGGCTGGTCGCCGAGGGCCGCTACGACGGCGCGTTCGCGGGCGAGTTCGCGGCGCCGATCTACGGGCTGGAGCCGCTGGTCAAGGAGATCGCGGACGCGAAGAGCGCGGCCACCCGGTTCGTCCTGGTCGGCCGCCCGGGGCGGGTCTCCTCGCCGACCGGCGCGGACAAGACCTCGATGGTGGTCTGGCTGCCGGACGACCACCCGGGTGCGCTGCTGGAGCTGCTCCAGGAGTTCGCGGTGCGCGGGGTCAACCTGATGCGGATCGAGTCCCGCCCGACCGGCGAGGGCATGGGCAGCTACTGCTTCCTGATCGACTGCGAGGGCCACCTGTCGGAGCGCCGGGTCGCCGAGGCGATGATGGGCCTCAAGCGGATCTGCCCCCAGGTGCGGTACCTCGGCTCCTATCCGCGTGCCGACCGGCAGGAGTCGACCCACCGGCGGCCGGGGACCTCGGACGAGGATTTCACCTCGGCGGCGGACTGGCTCTCCCGCGCGCTCGACGGCCGCGGCGACGTCTGAAGCCGGCGGGGTGTCCGGCGCCCCCGGACACCCCGGTGACATCTTTTGTCTTTCCGACCTTTTCCGACTGTTTTGGACCGGTTCGATCAGGCGGGTCGCGTGACCCTCCCCGTCGTCCACAGGCCGCCCGGAGCCGGAGGCCGCTGTCCACAGGGGCGCCGGCTGTCCACAGCCCAGAGTTATCCACAGGCCTGGGGACGAGTCGACAAACCGGTATAGCCATTGCGCAGAACCGGTCGGACCATCGGTTTGCGTCGCAGAGATGACCAATCGGACCAGAGTCACCCGGTTGCCAGCAAATCACCCGTCCGAGTGCTTCAATTCCCTCACCCGAGAAGGTTGATCGAGGTTTGAAACCTCAATTCCCTGGTTCGTTCACGCGGAAGACGATCGTCCCCTTTGATCCACAGGCCCCGGCCCTCGCCTGTGGATAACTCGACCCGGGAAGGTTCCCCACAGGAGTTATCCACAGGATCGGCCGAGTTATCCCCAGGGGAAAAGCGGTACCGGTGGAGGAACGGGCGCCCGGTACGCTTGGGCCTGTGATTGACCTTCGCCTGCTTCGTGAGGACCCTGACCGAGTGCGCGCCTCGCAGCGCGTCCGTGGCGAGGACGTCGACCTGGTCGACGCCCTCCTCTCCGCCGATGAGCGGCGCCGGTCCTCGGGCAGCCGCTTCGACGAACTGCGCAGCGAGCAGCGGGTGCTCGGGAAGCAGGTCGCCCAGGCCAAGGGCGACGAGAAGACCGCCCTGCTCCAGCGCACCAAGGACCTGGCCGCCGAGGTCAAGGCCGCCGACGCCGAGCAGAGCGCGGCGAAGGAGGAGGCCGACCGCCTGCTCCGCTCGCTGGCGAACCTCATCGACCCGGCCGCCCCGGTCGGCGGCGAGGAGGACTTCGTCACCCTGGAGGAGATCGGCACCCCGCGCGACTTCGCCGCCGAGGGCTTCGAGCCCCGCGACCACGTCGAGCTCGGCCAGATCCTCGGCGCGATCGACACCGAGCGCGGCGCCAAGGTCGCCGGTGCCCGCTCCTACTACCTGACCGGCGTCGGCGCGCTGCTGGAGCTCGCCCTGGTCAACATGGCGATCGCCCAGGCCACCGCGGCCGGCTTCGTCCCGATGATCACCCCGACCCTGGTCCGCCCGGCCGCCATGGACGGCACCGGCTTCCTCGGCCAGGCCGCCGAGAACGTGTACCACCTCGCCGAGGACGACCGGTACCTGGTCGGCACCAGCGAGGTCCCGCTGGCGGCGTACCACATGGACGAGATCCTCGACGCCGACAAGCTGCCGCTGCGCTACGCCGGCTACTCGTCCTGCTTCCGCCGCGAGGCCGGCACCTACGGCAAGGACACCCGCGGCATCATCCGCGTCCACCAGTTCGAGAAGGTGGAGATGTTCGTCTACACCACTCCGGAGGACGCGGAGAACGAGCACCGCCGCCTGCTCCAGTGGGAGAAGGACTTCCTCAACGCGCTGGAGCTGCCGTACCGGGTGATCGACGTCGCCTCCGGCGACCTCGGCGCCTCGGCCGCGCGCAAGTTCGACATCGAGGCGTGGATCCCCACCCAGGGCAAGTACCGCGAGGTCACCTCGACCTCCAACACCACCGAGTACCAGGCCCGCCGGCTGTCGATCCGGATGCGCGAGGAGGGCAAGACCCGCCCGCTCGCCACCCTGAACGGCACCCTGGTCGCCGTCCCGCGCACCATCGTGGCGATCCTGGAGAACCACCAGCAGGCCGACGGCTCGGTCGTCGTGCCCGAGGCGCTGCGGCCGTACCTCGGCGGGCGGACCGTCCTCGAGCCGGTCAAGTAACCCGGTCCGCACCACCCAGCACCACCCGCGACTCCCGGGAGACGTACGGCCCATGAGCACCACCAGCCCCAGCCCCGGCTCCCCCGGCGGTGGCGACCTGCCCTACCGGCTGGTCGCCACCGATCTCGACGGCACCCTGCTCACCAGCGGGGAGACCGTCTCCGAGCGCACCCGCGCCGCCCTGGCCGCAGCCACCGGCGCGGGCGCGCTGCACATCATCGTCACCGGGCGCTCGGCGGTCTGGGCCCGCCCGGTCTTCGACGAGATCGGCTACACCGGGATAGCGGTCTGCGGCCAGGGCGCCCAGGTGTACGACGCCGGCGCGCACAAGCTGCTCACCTCGCTCACCCTGGACCGACGGCTCGCCGCGCTCGCGATCGAGAAGATCGAGGCCGAGACCGGCCCGCTGGCCATCGCCGCCAACCAGGACGGCCTCGACGGCCAGGTGCTGGCCGGTCCCGGCTACGAGCTGCAGATCGGCTCCCGCCTGCCGGTCGTCCGGGTCGAGCGCGACGGACTGCTCGGCGCTCCGCTCAGCAAGCTGTACATCCAGCACCACGCGCTCACCGACGACGCCCTCGCCGAGGCCGCCCGCCGCGCCGCCGGCGACCTGGTCGGCGTGGTGATGGCCGGCGCCGGCGTGGTCGAACTGCTCCCGCTCGGGCTGTCCAAGGCCACCGGTCTGGCCGTCGCGGCCCGCCGCCTGGGCGTGCGCGCCGCCGACACCATCGCGTTCGGCGACATGCCCAACGATGTCCCGATGTTCGGCTGGGCCGCCCACGGCGTCGCCATGGCCAACGCCCACGAGGAACTCCTCGCCGTCGCGGACGCCGTCACCGCCGGCAACGACGAGGACGGCGTCGCCGTGGTCCTGGAGCGCCTCTACCCGCGGCCCTGACCCGCCCGGCCCGGCGGAAGCCGGCGCGGGACGCCGACGCACCAGGCACTGCCGGTTCCCCGCACCCCCGAGGGGGTGCGGGGAACAGTCGTCTCCGGAGCCGGTGCGGGGCCCGTGCGGAGCCGGTACGGGGGCCGTTCCGGGAGGGCCGATCGGGGGTTCGGGCAGGTCGGGGATGGGTTGTAGGATGACCGGGCAAGTGGTTGTAGGATGACCGACGACCGAGGTGGTCATCGGTGCACGGCGGGAAGGGAGGTCCGGCATGAGCGGCGGTCTGCAGGCGGCCGGGCGACGTTCCCTGGTGGACACCGCCATCGAGCAGCTGCGGGAGCAGCTGGCCGGCGGAGTGTGGCCGGTGGGGTCGAGGATTCCCACCGAGCACGAGCTGGCCGAGCAGCTGGGCGTCGGGCGCAACACCGTGCGGGAGGCGATCCGGGTGCTGGTGCACGCCGGAATGCTGGTCTCCCGGCAGGGCGAGGGCACGTTCGTCCGCTCCACCAGCGACCCGGCGGCGGTGCTGCGCGGTGTGCAGCGCTCCGGCATCCGGGACGTCCTGGAGGTCCGAGCGGCGCTGGAGACCGAGGGCGCCCGGCTGGCCGCACTGCGGCACACCCCCGAGGACGTCCAGCGGATGCGCGCCGCGCTGGCCCGTGAGGCCGAGGTGTTCGCGGCCCACCCCGAGCGGGCGAGCCGCGAGGCCACCGTCGAGCACGACCTGGAGTTCCACACCGCCGTCGTCGAGGCCGCGCACAACCCCGCGCTGGCCGAGGTGTACCGCTACTTCGGCGCCTCCGTCCGCGAGGCGATGACCTCCGCCTTCGGCGACCACGAGATGCCCGAGGCCGTCGTGGCCACCCACGAGGCACTGGTCGACGCGATCGAGAGCGGTGACCCGGACCGGGCCGAGGCAGCCTCCCGCGCGCTGCTCGCCGAGCCCACCGCGGCCGTCGAGCAGCTGCTCGCGGCCATCGCGGCCCGGAAGTAGGACGGCGCGAGCCTCCCTTCCGCCGTCCGCCTTCCCCGCACATTCACGAAAGAACAGCACACCCATGGCCGTCACCCGTGCCCAGCAGCCGGTTGTCACCACTTCTGCCCCGCTCCCCGTCCGCAGCCGGCTGGCCCATCCGCTCCTGATGCTGACCGGCATCGTGCTGGTCGCGCTGAACATGCGCGCCTGTCTGGCGGCGGTCTCCCCGATGGTCGGCGAGATCCGGCAGACCTTCGGACTGTCCGCCACCGTGGGCGGGCTGATCACCACCGTCCCGGTGCTGTTCCAGGGCGTCGGCGCCCCGCTCACCCCGCGGCTGACCCGGCGCTTCGGCGCCGAACGGGTGGTGTTCGGCGCGGTGCTGGTGCTCGGCGCGGGCGTGCTGCTGCGGGTGCTGCCCTCGGTGGCGGCCCTGTACGCGGGCTGCGTGATCATCGGTGTGGCGATCGCGGTGCTGAACGTGTCGATGCCGGGTCTGGTCAAGCGCGAGTTCCCGGACCGCGCGGCCACCATGACCGGTGTCTACTCGACCACCATGCTGGTCGGCGCCACGCTCGCGGCCGGCACCTCCGTCCCGCTGGAGCACGCCCTCGGCGGCGGCTGGCAGGCCTCGCTCGGCGCCTGGTCGCTGCTCGCGCTGATCGCCGCGGTGGCCTGGCTGCCGCAGGTGCTGCGCTCCCGCCAGGAGCGGCAGCGGGAGCAGCAGGGGGCGGTGGCCCCGGCCGCCGCGCCGGCCAAGCCGATCGAGGGCATCTGGAAGTCCCCGCTCGCCTGGCAGATCAGCCTCTTCATGGGCATCTCGTCGCTGCTGGTCTACACCCTGGTCGCCTGGATGCCGACCATCCTGGCCGACCACGGCATGGACCGCGGCCAGGCCGGCCTGGTCTTCGCCTTCTCCAACCTGGTGCAGGTGACGGGCGCCTTCCTGGTGCCGCTGCTGGCCGGCCGGATGACCAGCCAGCGCGGGCTGGCACTGGCCATGGTCGCCATGAACGGGCTGGGCATCGCCCTGCTGCTGATCGCGCCGGTCTCCGCCGCGTGGGTGTCGGCGACCATCCTGGGCGTGGCGCAGGGCGGTTCGCTGGGCCTGGGCCTGGCGTTCATCGTGCTGCGCACCCGCACCGCCGCCGGTGCCGCCCAGCTGAGCGGGATGTCGCAGGCGATCGGCTATCTGGTCGCGGCGGTCGGCCCGGTCGGCGCGGGCGCGCTGCGCCAGCTGACCGGCGGCTGGGAGACCCCGCTGGTGCTGATGCTGGTGCTGGTCCTGGTGGTCGGCGCGGCCGGCTGGGGCGCGGGCCGCAACCGGACGCTCTGAGCCGCTCGCCGCGAGAGCGGAACAGTGGGCCCCGGACACCCCCAGGTGTCCGGGGGCCCCAGCCCGACCGGCGCGCGCCGGGACC
>NZ_JBEZUT010000387.1:0-7461 GCF_040636595.1 Kitasatospora sp. NPDC036755 | reverse complement strand
GGCCCGGCAGACCGACGGCGAGTCGGTGCGGATCGCGAAGGACGTGCTCTGCGGAGGTGCGGACGACAAGGAGGCGCAGGGCCAGGAGGGCGACGTCGTCGTCGTTGTCCGGCGGCCGGACCCGTTCGAGGAGCCGCTCGCAGAACGCTTCGAGCCGGTGGTGGGCGAGGGCTGCCGCATGGCGGCGGAGCCGGTCGAGGCCGGGGTCGACGCCGTGGGCGCGGGATTCGATGAGGCCGTCGGTGTAGAGCAGCAGGGTCGAGCCCGGCGGAAGGTGCGCGGTGGCGTTCCCGCGGGCTGCCTCGGCACCGGTGCCCAGGAGCAGGCTGTGCGGTGCGTGGAGGTACTCGGCGCGGCCGTCGTGGGTGACGACCAGGGGCGGGGGGTGGCCGGCGTTGGTCCACGTCCAGGTCCGGCCGGACTCCGGGTGCGGGCCCAGGCGCCCCAGGACGAGGGTGGCCATCAGCCGGTCGGTGACACGGCCCAGGGCGTGGTCGAGCTGGTCGACCACGCCGCTGGGCGGGCCCTGGTGGGACCAGGCGAGGGCGCGGAGCATGTTGCGCAGCTGGGCCATGCCCGCGGCGGCCTCCAGGTCGTGGCCCACGACGTCGCCGACGACCAGGACGGTGGCGTCGCCGGGAAGGGTGAAGACGTCGTACCAGTCGCCGCCGACCTGGGAGGCGTCCGGCGCGGACAGGTAGGCGGCGTGCAGTTCGACCCCGGGCAGGTCGGGGAGGTGGGGCAGCAGGTGGCGCTGCATCGTCTCGGCGACCCGCCGCTGGCGCTGGTACAGGCGCGAGTTGGAGATCGCCACGCCGGCCCGGCGGGTGATGTCCTCCAGCAGCGACAGGTCGCGGGTGGCGAAGCGCACCCGGCCCTCGCCGCGTCCCAGCGTGAGCGCGCCGAGGACCTCCTTGGCGCCGCGGACGGGGGCGATGGCCGCCGAGCGCATGCCGGTGGCGGCGAACAGTTCGTGCTGGACGACGGCGATGCCGGAGTCCGGTCGGCCCTGGTAGACCTGCGGACCGGCCAGGGAGGCGGCGGTGCCGCGCAGGGCGCGCGAGAGCGGCATCGGGGACTGCGGTGACACCGCGGGTATCGGCCCTTCCAGCTCCGGATGCCGGACCGGGCGGCCGTCCCGGTGCTCGACCACGCGGGTGCGCCGGATGTCGCCGGTGTCGTCGATGAGGTCGATCACCATCCAGTCGGCCAGGCGCGGCAGCACCAGGCCCGCCAGCCGGTCGACCATCTCCTCCTCGTTCATCGTCGACGTCAACGAGGTGGTGGTCTCGGCGAGCAGGGCGAGCCGTTCGAGTTCGGACAGCTGCCCGGGTGCGTCGGCGGCCGTGTCGGCCGGGCGGGGATGGAACAGCACCAGGGTCGCCTGGCCGCCGGCCGTCCGGTAGGGGGTGGCGGTCCACCGCACCGGCAGCAGCACGCCGTCACCGCGCGCGAACCACGTGCTCGCGCCGCTGCACGCGGCACGGGACAGCACGGCGTCCATGAGCGGGCACTGCGCCCGCGGGAGAACACTGCCGTCCGGGCCGCGGTGCAGCAGCTCGTGGTGGTCACGGCCGAGCACGTCCGCGCGCGCCGTCCCCAGCAGCGCGAGGGCCCGATCGTTGACCGCGACGATCAGGCCGCTGTCCTCGACCACGTACGCGCCCAGGTCGCCGACGTCCGGTGCCGAACCCGACGGCGCGACCGGCACCGGCTCCTGCCCTCGCATGAGACGCACCCTTCGCCCATCGGTCGGAGAGGTTGAGATCGGAGAGGTCGGTTGGAAAGTGACACCAGTAGATCACGCGGCCGCGGCACCCGGGAGTGCGAACGCGGAAGCCCTCCCCGTCCGCGTTGGCACCTGCCGGGCGGCCGCCCCCGGGCCCGGCTCCCCCGCCGGCTGCCCCGTCGGCCCCCTGCCGCACCGCGCCGTCGCGCTCTCAGGCCAGGCGCGCCGCGGCCAGGGCGAGCGCGCGGTCGAGCGCCGATTCGGCGTCGCACGGCACGTCGGGCCGCACCCCGGTGCCCTCCCAGTTGGTGCCCGAGACCGGGTTGACCGCACGGGCGATGGGCACGCTCAGCTCCAGGTGCGGGTGCACCGTCCAGCCCTCGCGCGGGTGCGCACCGCCCCGGGTGGCCTCCCCGACGACCTCGGCGCGCCCGAGCTGCTGGAGGTCGTAGGCGAGTTCCTCGCCCCCGGAGAAGGTGTCCGCGCTCGTGAGCACGTAGATCGGCTTGCTGCCGCCGAAGCGGGCACCGGGGACGAACGGGGGCGTCCAGGACTGCGCGCCCACTTCGTTCTTCCGCGAGACCATGGTGTTCAGGTGGGTGCGCCCGTCGAGCAGGTAGGCGCAGACGAAGGCGACCGTGTTCGGGTCTCCACCGGTGTTGCGGCGCAGGTCCAGGATGAGGGCGCGGGCGGGGGCCACCAGCGAGAGTGCCGCGGTCAGCGGCCGCGCCGCCCAGTCCAGCGGGAACAGCTTGGGTGCGATCTCCAGGACCGCGACGCCGTGGTCGAGGAGTTCCACCCGGGGAACGCCGTTCAGGAAGGTGTCGAACTCCCGCCGCACCGCGGCGAGTACCGCCGCGCCCGGCTCCGGCGGCACCGGCACGGCGTGGTGCTTGAGGCCCAGGTGCAGGTCGCCGTTGACGGATCTCAGGTCCGCGGTGACCGCTTCGGCCAACTCCTGGGCGGATTCGGTCCGGTAGGATCCCTCGGCGCTCCGAAGCCGCAGCAGGTCCGCCAGTTGACCGGCGATGTCGGGGAAGACGTAGTTCTCGCGGACCAGGTCGGCGATCGACTCGACGACGGCGACGGTGTCCAGCGCGGACGGCGATGTGGTGGAGGTCATGGAGAGGCAGTAGACCAGCCACTTGCCAAAGCGTCAATCACACTTAACGCTTGATCAGATGAATCACCGACCGGGCGAGACCGTCCAGCCGATCAGCGAACCGCGGCAACACGCCGCGCTCGCCCACCCCCTGCGCCAACGCCTGCTCTTCGCCCTGAGCAGCCGTCCGTCGACGATCAGCCGGCTCGCCGCGCAGCTCGGGGTCAACAAGGGCAGCGTCTCGCACCACCTCAGGGTGCTCTGCGAGGCGGGGCTGGTCCAGGACGCGGGAACGCGACGGGTGCGCGGCGGCACCGAGAAGTACTACCGGCGGACCGCCGAACGCTTCTTCGTCGCCGAGCCGCAGGCCGAGGGCACGGCCGCGCTACTCGGCGCCGTCGCCCAGGAGTTGGACCGCTCCCCCGGCAACCCCCTCCTGACCCTGCGGCACCTGCGGCTCGGCCCGGCCAAGGCGGCGCGGCTCGCCGAGGCACTGGCCGCACTGGCCGACGACACCGAGGAGGACCCGGAGGGCGAGCCGGTGCACGGCCTCCTGGTGACGCTCTACCGGCAGGCCGGGACGTAGCGACCGCCGTCCCCGCTCGACGGCCGGACCGCCGGGGCCCGGCGGGCACACGACGGTCGCGTGCCTGCCGGGCCCCGGCGGTCACAGGGGCGGTCAGTTCGCCGGGGCGAACCTCTTGCGCCGGGCGAGCGAGACGTGGACCAGGGCGATCAGCACCGGCACCTCGATCAGCGGGCCGACGACGCCGGACAGGGCCTGGCCGGAGGTGACGCCGAAGGTGGCGATCGCGACCGCGATGGCGAGTTCGAAGTTGTTGCCGGCCGCGGTGAAGGCGAGGGTCGCGGTGCGGTCGTAGCCGAGGCCGAGAGCCTTGCCGAGGGCGAAGGTGCCGAACCACATGACCGCGAAGTAGGCCAGCAGCGGCAGCGCGATGCGGGCGACGTCCAGCGGCTGAGAGGTGATGGTCCTCCCCTGGAGGGCGAAGAGGACCACGATGGTGAACAGCAGTCCGTACAGGGCCCAGGGGCCGATCCCGGGCAGGAACTTCCGCTCGTAGCGTTCGCGGCCGAGCTTCTTCTCGCCCAGGCGGCGGGTGAGGAAGCCGGCCAGCAGCGGGACGCCGAGGAAGACGACGACGTTGAGGGCGATCTTCCACATGGAGACGTCGAGGTGCCGGCCGCCGCCGAGGCCCAGCCAGCCTGGGAGCAGGTCGAGGTAGAACCAGCCCAGCACCCCGAACATCACGACCTGGAAGACGCTGTTGAGCGCCACGAGGACGGCGGCCGCCTCGCGGTCGCCGCAGGCCAGGTCGTTCCAGATGATCACCATGGCGATGCAGCGGGCCAGGCCGACGACGATCAGGCCGGTGCGGTACTCCGGCAGGTCGGACAGGAAGATCCAGGCGAGGGCGAACATCACCGCCGGGCCGACGAGCCAGTTGATCACCAGCGAGGAGACCATCAGCTTCCGGTCGCCGGTGACGGTGTCCAGCCGGTCGTAGCGGACCTTCGCGAGCACCGGGTACATCATGACCAGCAGGCCGAGCGCGATCGGCAGCGAGATCCCGCCGATCTCGACCTCGGCGAGGGCGTCGTTCAGGCCGGGGACGAGGCGGCCCAGGCCCAGGCCCACGGCCATCGCGGCGAGGATCCACAGGGCCAGGTAGCGGTCGAGGAAGGAGAGCCGGCCGGCGACCGTCGCCGCCCCGGGTCCGGGGGCCGGAGCCGGCGGGGCCGACGGGGTGGGCCGGGTGCGGGCCATCAGCAGGACCGCTTCGTGCCGGCGTTGGCGCGGGCGGTGGAGGCGAGGTCGGCGAACTGCCCCGACAGGGACTCCAGCACCTCCGGGCGGAGCCGGTAGTACGTGAACCGGCCGCACGGCTCGGTGTCCACCACCCCGGCCTCCCGCAGCACCTTGAGGTGGTTGGAGAGGTTGGTCTGGCGGGCGCCGGTCTCCTCCACCAGGTGCGTGGTGCACAGGGTCTCGCGGGCCAGCAGGGTCACGATCCGGAGCCTGAGCGGGTCGGACAGCACTCGCAACAGTTCAGTGTCGACTGACATCACCATGGACTGATACTTTCACATCAGCCGGGGCTGACACCAGCGGGGACTGATCCGTCACGCCGTCGCCGCGGACGCCCGACCCCGATACGAAGGACCGCTCCCCCATGACCTCCGCCGCGCCGCTCGCCTCCGTGCTGTTCGTCTGCGTCCACAACGCCGGCCGCTCCCAGATGGCGGCCGGCTTCCTCGCCCACCTCGCCGGGGACCGCGTCGAGGTCCGCTCCGCCGGCTCCGCCCCCGGCCACGAGGTCAACCCGGCCGCCGTCGCCGCGATGGCCGAGGTCGGCATCGACATCTCCGGCCGGAAGCCGAAGGCGCTCACCGACGAGGCCGTCCGGTCCTCCGACTACGTCATCACCATGGGCTGCGGCGACGCCTGCCCGTACTTCCCCGGCAAGGAATACCTCGACTGGCAGCTGGACGACCCGGCCGGCCAGGGCGTCGAGGCGGTCCGCCCGATCCGCGACGCCGTCAAGGCCCTGGTCGAGCGGCTCGTCGCGGAGATCGACGCCAGGGCCGCCGACGGACCGCAGGGCTGACCGCACGAGCGGAACCGACGCACCGGGCACGGCGGCCCAAGGGACGGACCGAGAGGGTGGGCCGCTCCCCGGCGCGGCCCGCCGGACTACAGCCCGGGGGTGTAGGGGGCGATGCCGACGATCAGGATGTCGCGCCGGCCGTCCCCGCCGGCGGCGCCCAGGCGGACCGGGCCGACGTAGTGGCTGACCCGGCGGTCGTGCACGCCGTAGCCGTCCAGCGGCTCGGTCAGCACGAAGCGGGCGTGGATGTCCTCGGGCGGCAGCGCGTCGGGGCACCGCCCGGCGCTCCCGGGGGTCGCGATGACGTTCTCACCGCCCTCGACGTTCCGGCGGCCGACGAGGTGGGCGAAGGTGAAGGTGGCCGGTGAACCGCCGTCCTGGTGCAGACAGTCGGGTGAGGAGACCGCGACCTCGTCGCGCCCGTGCACACCGAGCGCGATCAGGTGGATGCCGACGTACACCGGGACCCGGTGGAGGTCCTCCAGCCACAGCGCGTGGCCGAGATCGGCGCGGATCAGGGCGTCGAGCAGCCGGTTGCCGCGCAGCGCGGGCGGGATGTCCGGCAGCCGGCGGCGCACCCGGGGGTACTCCGGATTGTGCTCGTCCTGCCAGTACTCGGTGACGGTGCCGAACTCCTCGTCGGGCGCGCCGGGGACATAGGACAGCTCGCCGGTCCACGGCAGGTGGACGGCGTGCGAGTAGCGGCGGAACCGGTGGGTCGCCCGCGCGTACGGATCCGCGGGCAGGTCCTGGTACGCCGCGGCGAGCTCGGCGAGGTCCTCGGCCATCGCGTCGACGTCGATGCCCAGGTCGGCGGCGCCCAGCCGGGCCCAGCCCTCCCGGCGCACCCGCACCGTCCCGTCGTCCGGCGGCGCTCCGGCCACCCGGCCGAGCGTGCTCGCGGTGTCGTCCATCGGCTGCTCCCTGCCTTCCCGGTCGGCCCGGTCGGGGCGCCGGGCGTCCCCGCCCGTGCCCCTCCACGCTGGCACGTCCCGGGCGGCCGCACCGCCGGAGCGTCCCCCGTGCGGAGGAGCGCGGGGTCCGCAGCCGGGGCGGGTGCCGGCGTCCGTGGCCGACCGGATCCGGCACAGGGCCGGTGCGACAGGTGTGAACGGCGCGGGGCCGGGCAGCCGCGCGGCATGCTGCTGATTCGACCGCCCGGGGTGTACTCGCCCCAGGGCGACACGGAACTGCTGGCCGACTGTGTGCGCCGGGAGGCACTGGACGGCTCCAGCCGGGTGCTCGACCTGTGCACCGGCACCGGGGCCGTGGCGCTCGCCGCCGCGCGCAGCGGGGCACTGGTCACGGCGGTCGACCTGTCCGGCCGGGCGGTGGCCGCCGCCTGGTGCAACACCCGTCTGCACCGCGGCCGGGTCCGGCTGTGCCGGGGCGACCTGCTGTCCCCGATCCCCGGCGAGCGGTTCGACCTGGTGACCGCCAACCCGCCGTACGTCCCCACCGGCCCCGGTCGGGTGGCTCCCGGCCGGGGCGCGGCCCTGGCCTGGGACGCCGGGCCGGACGGCCGGCTGGTCCTGGACCGGATCTGCCGGACCGTCCCGCGGGTCCTGACCGGGGGCGGTGTACTGCTGGTCGTGCAGTCCGCGCTCGCGGACGTCGAGGCGACCCTGGCACTGCTGCGGTCCGCCGCGCTGCGCACCTCGGTGGTGGCCCGGCGGCGCCAGCCCTTCGGGCCGGTGATGACGGCCCGGGCCGGGTTGTTCGAACGGCTCGGGATGATCGGGCCGGGTGAGCGCGAGGAGGAACTGGTGGTGGTGCGGGGTGTCCGTGAACGGTGACCGGCCCGCCACCCGGGTGACCGTCGTCCCGGGCGGCCCGCTGCTGGTCGAGGGTCCGGTGGAGGTGGTCCTCCCGGACGGCGGGCGGCGGCTCTCCGAGCGCCCGGTGGTGGCCCTGTGCACGTGCCGGCGCAGCCGCGTCTACCCGTTCTGCGACGCCAGCCACCGCCGCCGCGGTCGGGTCCGCCGGGCGCCGGCCCGCGGGAC
>NZ_JBEZUT010000386.1:0-7502 GCF_040636595.1 Kitasatospora sp. NPDC036755 | reverse complement strand
CGGGTCGAGGTAGAGGTCCATCCCGGCGTGCCGGTACTCGTCGTCGTTGTTGGCGTACCACTGGATGGCGCCGACCACCTTGCCGCCGAGGTCGACGCCCGCCCGCGCTCTCCGGCAGCAGCGGTTCCACCGCGTACTGCTGCTCCAGCCGGCGGGCCGACTCCCGGTCCACCAGCGTCATCCCGCCCAGGCCCGGCTTGGCGCCCTGGCCGACCTTCAGCTCGAAGGCCAGCCGGCCGGAGTCGATCAGCGGCTGGACCGAGGTGTCGCTGTAGATCAGGTTCCAGATCTCGGCGTCGGCGTCCTCGGTGGACTGCTGGACGGCGATCCCGCCACCCGGTCCGGTCAGCTCGTCCTGGTAGGCGGCGATCCGCCCCAGGAGGGTCCGGCCCTCCTTCTCGCCCAGCCGGCCGGTGCCGTTGACGGGGCCGACGTTCTCCCCGACCACCATCGGGATGCCCAGCCGGGCGGCCTGCCGGCCGGCCGCCGTCCCGAGGTCCCGGCTGGCGACCTGGGTCGAGCCGAAGGCCGACACGTACAGTGGCAGCGCGGAGCCGAACCCGCCGACGGTGGTGGCCAGTTCGACGTCCTGGTAGAGCGGCTCCCGGCCCAGGTCGATCAGCTTCTCCAGGCGCAGCGGCATGAACGCGGGCGGCACCAGCCGGGTCGCGTCCAGCACGTCCCCGCCCCCGCCGGGCGCCGGCTGCGGCTCGGCGCCGAACAGCTCCTGCCCGTAGGTGGCGGCCGGTGGGAAGGCCAGCGGCGCGCCCTCCCTGGCCCTGGCCCGGACCTGCTCCTGCGGGTACCCGCCGGCGTGCAGCGAACTCATCGAAGTCTTCTCCTCGTACGGGTCGCCGGCTATGCGCCGGCCTCGGCGAACTGCCCCAGGTCCACCCGGGACACGACGTGGTTCAGGGCGTCCAGCAGTCCGCTGCTGGTCATCGTGGCGGCGGGGCGCGGGGTCACCAGGTGTCCGATGGGCATCGCCCCGATCGCGCTCCAGTCCAGCCGGCCGCGGTCGTCGATGTAGGTGGCGGTGCGCCCGGCGTTGTCCGGGTGCAGGCAGTAGGGGACGTCCAGCCAGCCGCGGGCGAAGGCCTCGACCAGCGCGGCCCCGACGTCCTCGCCCAGGCAGAGCACGGCCTCGACCAGGGCCCGGGCCTGCGCGTACACCTCGTTGTCGGCGAGGCCGCCCGGGGCCGGCCGGGGCCGGGTGAGCCGCGCGGTGCGGGCCGAGCCCTCCAGCGCCTCGACGTTGTGGGCGACGGTGGGGATCCGGTACGCCTCGACGGCCGTCTTGACGATCAGCCGCTCGGCGCCGGTGCGCACGGCCAGCCGCACCGCCCGGTCCTGCAGTGCCCGGGCGCCGGAGGGGGTGCGCGGGTAGACGCCCATGTAGGTGTAGACGACGACGTGCCAGTCGGTGCCCGGCAGCAGTTCGGCGGCCAGCGCGCGCAGTGCCCGTACGGCCTCCTCGTCCTGTTCCTCGTGGATCTGCTGGGCGTAGCTGAGCGAGACGCTGGTCAGGCCGTGCTGGACGAAGAACAGGCACTCCAGCACGGACAGCGCGACCAGCAGCGAGGGCGGGCAGAGCTGGCCCATCATGCAGCCGCCGAAGGACTCCAGGTGCGGCCGCTGTCCGGGCCGGCCGGCCGCGGCGAGCAGCCGGCAGGACTCCTCCCAGTTGCGGACCGATGCCGCGATCGGGGTGCGGCTGTACGGCAGGCAGTAGGAGACCGGGCCGCCCTCGGTGGCGTGCAGGCCGGACTCGGCCAGGGCGGTGATGATCGCCTGCGGGGCGGCCGACCCGTGCCGCACCTGGACGGGGAAGTCCGCCGCGACGATGCCGTCCAGCATCTGGCGGGTGGCTTCCGGGCCGTGGGTGACGATGGGGTAGCCGTTGAGGTCGACGCCCTCGTCCACGGCCCGCCGGGCGGACGCGTGGTCGCCGACCCTGGTGTAGCTGTCGAGGGTCAGGGTGCCCACCGTGGTGGCGTCGGCGCTGCGGGTGGCGAGCAGTCCGTGCCGCATCCGCGCCCGGGTGCCGAAGCCCATCCGCGGCTGGACCACCAGCTCGGGGGCGGAGCGCACGAACGACCCGAAGTCCACGGTCCAGGCCATCAGACCTGCACCCGCGCCGCGAGCCGGTCCAGGAAGGTCCGGAACGGCAGGATGCCCTCGTCGTCCTCGAACACCGCGTCGAACCCCGCCTCGCGGAGCCGGGGGGCCCAGGCGGCGGCGCTGCCGGCGGTGCCGAGCTTGCCGCCGATGACGGCCGGCAGCGCGGCCAGTTCCGGTACGGCCCGGAGGCCGCGGATCAGCCGCAGGCCGTCGTTGGCGCCGTGGCCGTTCACGCTGCTGACCACGAGGGCGTCGGGGTGCAGTCGGGAGCACTCGCCGATCACCAGCTCGTCCGGGACGCAGGCGCCGAGGTTGGTCACCTCGTGGCCCCACTCCGCGAGCAGGTGCTGCAGGTAGATCAGGTTCCAGGTGTGCGAGTCGGACGAGGTCGTCGTCACCAGTATGTGCATCGGCGTTTTCCGAATCTCCGGCTGGTGGGGGTCAGTTGCGGGCGGCCGGCAGGGCGGTGCCCCAGTCGGAGGTGGTGGCGCCGGCGGTCTCCCCGCCGTCGACGACCAACTCCTGGCCGGTGAGGAACCGCGCCTCCGGGGAGGCCAGGTAGTGGAAGGCCGCGGCGATCTCCTCCGGGGCGGCGTGCCGGCCGGCCGGGATCCGGGCGTTGGTGGCGTCGAGCATCTCGCCGGTGTACTCGGCGAGTTGCATCGGGGTCAGGACGGCGCCGGGGCTGACGCAGGCCACCCGGACGAGCGGGGCGAGCTCCATCGCGAAGGTCTGGGTGAGCGCGACGATCCCGGCCTTGGTGGCGTTGTAGTCGGCGTACCGCGGGTAGCCGCGGCGGCCGTTGACCGAGGCGGTGGCCAGCAGCACGCCGCCGTCGCCGGCCGTCATGACCCTGGCGGCGGCCTGCCACAGGCCGAGCACGCCGAGCAGGTTGACGTCGGTGATCCGCCGGGCGTCGGCCTCCTCGATGTCCAGGACGCCGTGCCGGACGCTGATCCCGGCGTTGGCGATCACCACGTCCAGTCGGCCGGTCTCCTCGTGGACCCGGCGCACGGCCTCCCGGACGGCGGCCCAGTCGGCGGTGTCCACCTCCAGCCAGCGGACCTCGGCGGAGGCCCCGGTGTCGTCGGGGGTGCCCGGCGCGTCAGTGGCGTCGGGGCCCTGGGGGGCGGTGACGTCCAGGTTGAAGACGCGGTCCCCGGCCCGGGCGAAGCGGGCGGCGGTGGCGCGGCCGATGCCGCTGGAGGCGCCGGAGACGATGACGGTGCGCAAGGTGGACTCCTGGGTGGGGAAGGGCGGTCGGGGAGGCGGGAGGCTCAGTAGAGGACCCGGTTGCCACCGGGCAGCCCGCCGGCGGCGCCGGCCTGGGCGGCCTTGCGCAGGTCGCGGCTGACGATCATGCGCTTGAGCCAGCGGTCGGTGCCGTCGTAGCGCGCGGCGAAGGGCTTGCGGCCGTGCACCGCGAGGTAGTTGTCGACGACCAGCAGGCTGCCCTGCTCGACCACGACCGAGTGCTGCACCCGCTCCAGCTCGGTCATCAGCGCGTGCAGTGCCTGCTCGGCGCCCGGCCGGTCGGCGGCGCAGCGCATGAACGGCAGGTCGACCCGCAGGTACGGGCGGTCCCGGTCGCCGAACAGCACCGGCACCGCGACCGGGTCACGCTGCATCTCCTCGGCCCGGGCGAGCGCCGGGTGCTCGGGGTCGCGCAGCTTGAGCTGCCGCACGTGCTCGTCGTCGGGCATGATCTGGAAGTCCGGGCGGAACAGCGCCGCCCAGTCCTCCTCGGCGAGCTTGACGTCCCGCACCGAGGCCATGATGGTCGGCACCCGGTCGTGGTTGCGGACCCCGAGGAGCAGCAGGTAGTCGCAGCGGCCCGGGTGGAAGCCGTCCTCGGTGTGGAACTCCAGCAGGGTCTCGCTGCCGTGGCCGCTCTGGCGCGCCTCGTCGCCGCGGATCGGCAGGATGTTCTGGATCACCCGGCCGAGCTGGAGGGTGGAGAAGGTGAACGGGTCGCCCAGGGCGGTGCCGCACATGGCCAGGAAGAGCTCCTGCTCCAGGGTGACCCCCGGGTCAGCCACCCGCTCCCAGTGTTCGGGGGTCGGGCCGACCGCGGCGTCGTCCACCGGGAAGCCGTGGATCAGCAGCCCGGCGGCGGACTCGGTGCGGCGGAACTCCTCCAGGAAGGCGCGCAGCCGGGGCGGCAGCCCGTGGTCGGCGAAGCGGTGCCGGAGGTCGTCGTAGGCGTGCGGCGCGGTCGGGTCGGTGAAGGTCGTGGCCAGCCGGGCCGCGCCGGCTCTGATCCGGTCCACCTCGTCGGCGGACAACTCGTACTGGGCGATGGTCTCTTCGATCATTGGTCGGCTCTCTTCGGGGTGAGGAGTCGGCTCTCTTCGGGCACCGCGGATCCGGCTCCGGGCGGGTGCGCCCGGAGCCGGCGGGGCGGTCGGGGTCAGACGAGGCGCGGATCGCGGGCGAGCAGTTCGGCGACGGCGGCGAGCGGGGCCGGGCGGGTCATGTCCAGGTGCTCGCAGTCGACGTCGTGGCCGTCGATCCGGCCGGTGAGGTACGGCCGCCAGTCCGCCGGGACGGGGGCGTCCGGCTCCCGGCCGGCGGCGGCGGTGACGTGCAGCAGGTCGCCGTCGTACCGGCCCGGGACGGCGCCCTCGACCAGGGCGACGGTGTGCGCGGCCGCCTCGGCCAGCGTGGCGATGAACGCCGGGTCCAGGGCGGCTCCGGCGCCCTCGGCGCCCTCCCGGTCGAGGAAGCCGGCGATCTCGGCAGGTTCGAAGGCGGGGGCGGTGCTCCCGTGGCCGGCCGCCGCGGTGTCGGCACCGGCCGGACCCGTCGGGTAGGAGTCCAGCACGGCCAGCAGGCCGACCTGCTCGCCGAGCTCCTGCAGTCGGCAGGCCATCGCGTGGGCGAGGTTGCCGCCCAGCGACCAGCCGAGCAGGTGGTACGGGCCGTTCGGCCGGACGGCCCTGATCCGGTCCAGGTAGGCGTCCACCAGGGAGGCCAGGTCGGGGTGCCGGCCGGCCGGGTCGAGGTCGGCGTTCAGCCCGTACACCGGCCGGTCCGGCAGCGCTCCGGCGAGGCCCGCGTAGCACCAGCTCAGCCCGGTGACCGGGTGCACGCAGAACAGCGGCGGGAGGCTGCCCCGGGTGCCGAGCGGGACCAGCGGGTCGGCCCCGGCGGCGGCCCCGCCGGTCTCGGCGTGCGCCGCGAGCCCGGCGACGGTGGGCGTCCGGAAGAAGGTCTGCAGCGTCAGGTCGGACAGCTGCTCCGGGAGCGCGGCGCGGATCAGGTTCACCGCCCGGGCGGCCAGGAAGGAGTGCCCGCCGAGGTCGAAGAAGCTGTCGTCCACCCCGATCCGGGCTGCCTGCAGCACCTCGGCGAAGACCTCGGCCAGGGCGCGCTCCAGCGCCGTGGCGGGCGTCCGGCCCAGCCCGCCGTACTCGGGTGCCGGCAGCGCCTTGCGGTCCAGCTTGCCGTTGGCCGTCACCGGCAGCACCGGGAGCGGGACGAAGGCCGCCGGGACCATGTACGCGGGCAGGGCGGCCGCCAGGAAGGTGCGCAACTCGGCCTGGTCCGGCCCGTCGCCGGCGGTCGGGACGAGGTAGCCGACCAGGCGCTTGTCACCCGGCCGGTCCTCGCGGACCACCACCGCGCCCGCCGCGACACCGGGGTGGCGGCCCAGGGCCGCCTCGATCTCGCCCAGCTCGATCCGGAAGCCCCGGAGCTTGACCTGGTCGTCGACCCGGCCGCAGAACTCCAGGCTGCCGTCGGCCCGCCAGCGGGCCAGGTCGCCGGAGCGGTACATCCGGGTGCCGTCGCCGTACGGCCAGGCCACGAACCGCTCGGCGGTCAGCGCGGGGCGGCCGGCGTAGCCGCGGGCCAGGCCGTCCCCGGCGATGTACAGCTCGCCGGTCACCCCGGCCGGCACCGGGCGCAGGGCCTCGTCCAGCACGTACACCCGGGCGCCCGCGATCGGCCGGCCGATCACCGGGGTGTCGGTCGCCTCCAGCGGGGTGGTGAGCGTCTCGACGGTGCACTCGGTGGGGCCGTAGAAGTTGTGGGCGGTGGTGGCGGGTTCGGCGAGCAGACGCCGCCAGAGCGGCTCCGGGATCGCCTCACCGCCGAAGGTGAGGGTGCGCGGGGTGAGGGCGGGCGTGGAGAGCAGGCCGTGTTCGAGCATCTCCAGGCCGTAGGTCGGGGTGGTGTCCAGGAAGTCCACGCCGTGCCGGCCGACGTAGCCGACCATCGCGGCCGGGTCGCGCCGGGTGGCGTCGTCCAGCAGGTGCAGCTCGTGTCCGGCGAACAGGGCGAGCAGGCCCATCCAGGAGGCGTCGAAGGTCAGCGGCGCCGTCACGGCGACCCTGGCGGCCGGTCGGCCGGTGGCGGCCGTGTGCTCGGCGAACAGCGTCTCCTGGTGGCTGTGGAAGAGGTTGGTCAGCGCCCGGTGCTCGACCGCCACGCCCTTGGGGCGGCCGGTCGATCCGGAGGTGTAGAGCAGGTAGGCGGGGTGGGCGGGCAGCAGCGGGGTGCGGCGGTCGCGGTCGGTGGGGGCGGTGGCCGGGCTGTCCTGGGGGGCGGTGGCCGACACCGTGTCCGGCAGTGCGTCCAGCAGGAGGACGGGGGCGCCCTCGGTGAGCGCCGGGTCCACGTCCGAGGTGGTGAGGACCAGCAGGGGAGCCGCGTCCCGCAGGATGTAGGCGATCCGGTCCGCCGGGTGCCCGGTGTCCACCGGGACGTACACCGCACCCGCCTTGAGCACCGCGAGCAGGGCCACCACCGAGGCGGTCGAGCGCCGCAGCGCGACGGCGATCCGCTCCTCGGGCCCGGCACCGCGCCGGACCAGCTCCCGGGCCAGGACGTCGGCCCGCTCGTTCAGCTCGGCGAAGTCGATCCGCTCCTCGTTCAGCACCAGCGCGGTCGCGCCGGGCCGGGTGCGGGCCTGCTCCTCCAGGAACTCGTGCACCGGCCGCTCGGCGAGCGGCGCGGGCCGTTCGACGCTGTGGCCGCTCCACTCGGTGAGGATGCGCTCCCGCTCCTCGGGGGCGAGGAGTTCGGCCCGGCCGACGGGGGCGTCGGGGTCGGCGACCAGTGCCTCCAGCAGGCGCAGCAGCCGGGCCGTCATCGTCTCGACCGTGGCGTGGTCGAACAGGTCGGTGGCGTACTCGACGGTCCAGTGCAGGCCGCCGGCCGGGTCCTCGCTGACGCCGAAGAGCAGGTCGAACTCGGCGATGTGCAGGTCCAGCGGGTGCTCGGAGGTCTCCAGGCCGGGCAGGGCCAGGCCGGCGCCGCTGCCGTTCTTGAGCAGCAGCATGGTCTGGAAGAGGGGGTGGCGGGCGGTGGAGCGGGTGGGGTTGACGGCTTCGACGATGCGCTCGAAGGGGAGTTCCTGGTGGGCGTAGGCGTCGAGG
>NZ_JBEZUT010000385.1:0-7546 GCF_040636595.1 Kitasatospora sp. NPDC036755 | reverse complement strand
GGCGGCGACTGTCCGGTGGTCGGATGCGCAAGGGCTGGAGGACCTTGCGCACCTGGACGCGGGCTTTCGCGGGTCTGCCGGTGAGCTGGCCCGCCGATCCGGACCGGCTGGCGTACGTGATGTACACCTCCGGCTCCACCGGCGAGCCCAAGGCCGTCGCCGTCCGGCACCGCGACGTGGCGTCGCTCGCCACCGACAGCCGCTTCGCCGACGGCAGCTGCGCCCGGGTGCTGCTGCACTCGCCGGTCGCCTTCGACGCCGCCACCTTCGAGGTGTGGGCGCCCCTGCTGAACGGCGGCTGCGTCCTCGTCGCCCCCGAGGGCCCGGTGGACGCCACCGTGCTGCGCCGCCTCGCCGGACCGGACGGACCGACCGCGCTCTGGCTCACCGCCGGACTGTTCCGGCTGCTCGCCCAGGACGCGCCGGACTGCTTCACCGGCCTGCGGGCCCTGTGGACCGGCGGCGACGTGGTGCCCGCCGCCGCCGTGCGCCGCGTCCTGGCGGCCTGCCCCGGGCTCACCGTGGTGGACGGCTACGGGCCCACCGAGACCACCACCTTCGCCACCGCCCACGCCCTGGCCGACGCCGCCGCGGTGCCCGGCACCGTCCCGATCGGCCGCCCGCTGGACGACCGGCGGGTGCACGTCCTGGACCGGCGGCTGCGGCCCGTCCCGCCGGGCTGCGCGGGCGAGCTGTACCTGGCCGGCGAGGGCCTGGCCCGCGGCTACCTCGGCCGCCCGGGGGCGACCGCCGCCCGCTTCCTCGCCGACCCGGCCGGCCCGCCCGGCGCCCGGATGTACCGCACCGGGGACCTCGCCCGGCGGCGCGCCGACGGCACCGTGGAGTTCCTCGGCCGCGCCGACGACCAGGTGAAGATCCGGGGCTTCCGGGTCGAGCCCGCCGAGGTGGAGGCCGCGCTGGCCGCCCACCCGCTGGTCACCGACGTCGCCGTGGTCGTCCGCGAGGACCGGCCCGGCGCCCGCCGGCTGGTCGCCTACCCGGTCGGCGCCGCCGACCCCGAGGAGCTGCGGGCCTTCGCCGCCCGCAGCCTGCCCGACTACCTCGTGCCGGCCGCCTTCGTCCCGCTCGCCGCGCTCCCGCTGAGCCGCAACGGCAAGGTCGACCGCTCCGCCCTCCCGGCGCCGGAAGCCGGCGGCGAGCGCCGCTCCCGCACCGAGCCGCGCACCGACGCCGAACGCCGCACCGCCGAGGTCTTCGCCGAGGTCCTCGGCATCCGCCCGCCCGGCGTGGACGAGGGCTTCTTCGAGCTGGGCGGCGACTCCATCCTCAGCATCCGCCTCGCCGCCCGCCTCGCCGAGGCCTTCGGCGCCGACCTCGGGCCGCGCGCGGTCTTCGACCACCCCACCCCGGCCGGCCTGGCCCGGCTGCTCACCGCGGAACCGGCCGCCCCGGCCCGCCCGCCGGTGCTCCCGGTGCCCCGCGAGGGCGCCGCCCCGATGTCCTACGCCCAGCAACGCCTCTGGTTCCTGGAGGAGTTCGCTCCCGGCGGCGCCGAGTACGCCACCGCGCTCGCGCTGCGGCTGCGCGGCACCCTGGACACCGGCGCGCTCGGCGCGGCGCTGGGCGCCCTGGCGGCCCGGCACGAGTCGCTGCGCACCACCTTCGACAGCGTCGACGGCCACGGCGTCCAGCTCGTCCACCCGCCGCAGGACGTCCCGCTGCCGCTGCACGACCTCGCCGAACTGCCGGACGGGGGGCGGGCGGAGGCGCTGGGCGCGCTGCTCGCCGCCGAGCGCGCCCGCCCCTTCGACCTGCGTCGCGGGCCGCTGCTGCGCCCCGCCCTGGCCAGGCTGGCCGACGGCGAGCACGTGCTCGCCCTCACCCTGCACCACATCGTCACCGACGGCTGGTCCACCGGTGTGCTGCTCACCGACCTCGCCCACCTCTACCGCGCCGAACTCGGCTCCACGGAGCCCCCGTTGGCGCCGCTGCCGGTGCAGTACGCCGACTACGCGCACTGGCAGCGCACCGCCGGCGCCCCCGCCGAGGAACAACTCGACTACTGGAAGCGGCAGTTGGAGGGCGTCGGCGCGCTGCGGCTGCCCACCGACCGGCCCCGGCCCGCGGTGCGCACCAGCAACGGCGCCACCGCCCGGCTGGAGCTGCCCGCCGACACCGCCCGCCGACTGGCCGCCGTCGGCCGGGAGCGCGGCACCACCCTGTTCACCACCCTGGTCGCCGCCGCCCAGGCCTATCTGGCCCGGCTCGGCGGGGACACCGACGTCGCCGTCGGCACCGTCACCTCCGGCCGCGACCGGCCCGAGACGCAGAACCTGGTCGGATTCTTCGTCAACACCCTGGTGCTGCGCTCCCGGATCGAGCCCGAGCGGCCCTTCGAGGCGCTCCTCGGCGACGTGCGGCAGACCGTCCTGGACGCCTTCGCCCACCAGGACGTGCCGTTCGAGAAGGTCGTCGACGAGGTCCAGCCGGAACGCGACACCAGCCGCAGCCCGCTCTTCCAGGTCCTCGTGGTGCTCCAGAACACCCCGTCCGCCGCCCTCGACCTGCCCGGCCTGGACGTGGCCGACGTCGAGACCGACAACACCCGCACGGCCTTCGACCTGGTCCTGGAGTTCGCCGAGGCCGACGGCGGCGCGCTGCACGGCCTGCTCACCTACAACACCGACCTGTTCGACGCGGACACCGTCGAGCGGATGGCCGGCCAGCTCGCCGCCCTGCTGACCGCCGTCGTCCAGGACCCGGCCCGGGCCGTCGGCGCCCTGCCGCTGGCCGGCCCGGACACGCCGCCCGCCGAGACCCGCGGCACCTTCCGCCCGGTGCCCGAGGCGACCCTGGCCGAGCTGTTCGAACGGCAGGCCGCCGCCACCCCCGACGCACCGGCACTGCTCGACGGCGAGCGGGAGATCGGCTACGCCGAACTGGACCGGGCCGCCAACCGGCTCGCCCACCGGCTCATCGGGCGCGGCGTCGGACCGGAGCGGCTGGTCGCCCTCGCCCTGCCCCGCTCGGCGGCCATGGTCGTCGCCCAGCTCGCCGTCGCCAAGGCCGGCGGCGCCTTCCTCCCCGTCGACCCGGACTACCCGGCGCCCCGGCGGGAGTTCATGGTCCGCGACTCCGGCGCCCACCTGCTGCTCGACGACCCGGCCGAGGTCTGGGCCGCCGACGGGCCGGACACCCCGCCCACCGACGCCGACCGCACCGAAGGCCTCACCCCCGCCCACCCCGCCTACGCCATCTACACCTCGGGCTCCACCGGAACGCCCAAGGGCGTCCTGGTCACCCACAGCGGCCTCGCCGTCTTCGCGGCCGCCGCCGCCGAGCAGTACGCCGTCGGCCCCGGCGACCGGGTGCTCCAGTTCGCCTCGCCCAGCTTCGACGCCTCCGTGCTGGAGCTGTGCATCTCACTGCTCTCCGGGGCCGCCCTGGTCACCGGCGAGGAGGGCCCGCTGGTCGGCGAACGGCTCGCCGAGGTGCTCGCCGACCGCCGGATCAGCCACACCCTGATCCCCCCGGCGGCCCTGGCCACCGTGGACCCCGCGCCGGCCGCCGCCCTCACCGGGCTGCGCACCCTGGTGGTCGGCGCCGAGGCCTGCCCCGCCGACCTGGTCGACACCTGGGCCCCCGGCCGGCGGATGATCAACTCCTACGGCCCCACCGAGGCCACCGTCGTCGCCAGCTGGACCGAACCGCTCGCCCCCGGCACCGGCAGCCCCACGATCGGCCGGCCCAGCGGCGCCACCCGCGCCTACGTCCTGGACACCGCGCTGCGGCCGGTACCGCCCGGCGTCACCGGCGAGCTCTACCTGGCCGGCCCCGGCCTCGCCCGCGGCTACCAGGGCCGCCCAGGCCTGACCGCCGCCCGCTTCCTCGCCGACCCGCACGGCCCGGCCGGCGCCCGGATGTACCGCACCGGCGACCTCGCCCGCCGCGACGCCGACGGCCGGCTCCGGTTCGCCGGACGCGCCGACGAGCAGATCAAGCTGCGCGGCTTCCGGATCGAACCGGGCGAGATCGAGAGCGCCCTGCGCCGCAGCCCCCTGGTGCGCGACGCCGTCGTGACCGTCCGCGCCGACGGCCCCGGCGGCGGCCGACTGGTCGGCTACGTCGTCCCGGCCGACGCCGAGCGGGGCGCTCCCGCCCTCGAACTGCGGCTCCACCTGGCCGAGTCGCTGCCGCCGCACCTGGTCCCCGCGGCCTTCGTCCCACTGGAGCGCCTGCCGCTCACCCCCAACGGCAAGCTCGACCGGCGCGCCCTGCCCGACCCCGGACCCGTCCAGGCCACCGCCGCCCCCGGCCGGGACCCGGAGACCGACCTCGAACGCCGGATCGCCCGGATCTGGGCCGACGTCCTCGGCCTCGAACGGGTCGGCGCCGACGACAACTTCTTCCTGCTCGGCGGCGACTCCATCCTCACCATGCAGGTGGTGTCCCGGCTGCGCCGCGACGGCCTGCGGATGGCCACCCGGGACCTCTTCAGCCACCAGACCGTGGCCGAACTGGCCACCGTCGTCCAGGCCGCCGGCGAGCGCACCGACGACGGCCCGGTCACCGGGGACGTCCCGCTCACCCCCATCCAGGAGTGGTTCCTGACCACCCCGCGCGCCGCCCACCACCACTTCAACCAGTCCACCCTGCTCGAACTCGCCGCCGACCCCGACCCGCGGGCCCTGCGCGCCGCCCTCGACGCCCTGCTCGAACACCACGACGGCCTGCGGATGCGCTTCACGCACGACGAGGCCGGCTGGCACCAGTTCAACCCGCCGCCCGCGCCCGTCGAGGACCTCCTGGTCCACTGCGACCTGACCGGGCAGGGCACCGAGGCCGCCGACGCCGCCATGGCCAAGGCCGCCGACGAACTCCACGCCGGCTTCGACCTCGCCCGCGGCCCGCTGCTGCGCGCCGCCCTGTTCACCGGCCACCCCGACCACCCGGCGCTGCTGCTCCTGGCCGCCCACCACCTCGTCGTCGACGCCGTCTCCTGGCGGGTGCTGCGCGACGACCTGGAGAGCGCCCACGCGCAGGCCGCCCGCGGCGAGGCGATCACCCTGGGGGAGCGCGGCACCTCCTTCCAGGACTGGGCGCGGCGGCTCTCCGCCCACGTCGCCGAGGGCGGCCTGGACCACGAACTCCCGTACTGGGAGGAGGCGGTGAGCGCCCGGGCGGCCCTGCCCGGCGGCCTGGACGGGCCCGGCGACGGCCCCGGCGGTGACGGCACCGGCGGTGACGACACCGGTGGCGACGTCTCGGCCCGCGCGGCGGTCACCGTCGAACTCGACGAGGCGGACACCGAGGCGCTGCTGCGTGCCGCCCCCGCCGCCTACCGCACCCGGGTCAACGACGTGCTGCTCGCCGCCCTCGCCCTCGCCCTGGCCCGCTGGAGCGGCCAGGAGCGGATCGGCCTGGACCTGGAGGGCCACGGTCGGGAGGACCTGCTGGAGGGCGTCGACCTCTCCCGCACGGTCGGCTGGTTCACCACCGTCCACCCCGTCGGCTTCCACGTCCCCGACCCCGCCGCGCCCGACCCGGACCGCGACTGGCGCGCCCTGGTGAAGTCCGTCCGCCGGCAACTGCGCGCGGTGCCCGGCAACGGCCTCGGCTTCGGCGCGCTGCGCACCTTCGGCACCCCCGAGGTCCGCGAGCGGCTCGCCGCCGGCGGGCACGGCCAGGTCGTCTTCAACTACCTCGGCCAGTGGGACGCCAGGCCCGAGACCGCCGGGGACGGTCTGGTCCGCGCGGAGCTCGGCTCCTTCGGCCAGGACCACGACCCCCGGGACGGCGGCTCCCACCCGCTGGAGGTGGTCGGCGCCGCCCGGAGCGGACGCCTCGCCTTCACCTGGCACCACCGGCCCGCCGTCCACGGCACCGAGGCCGTCCGCCGGGCGGCCGAGGACTTCGCCGCCGCCCTGCGGCAGATCGCCCGGCACGCCCGGGAAGGACGGTGACGCCCACCACCACCCGCCACCACCCACCCGCACCGAACCCCGCCACGACCGACCGATGACGACGACGAAGGAGCCCGACATGGACGAGAACACCCGCTACCAGGTGCTGCGCAACGACGAGGAGCAGTACTCCCTCTGGCCCGCCGAGCTCGACGTACCGGCCGGCTGGCAGGCCGTCGGCACCGAGGGCACCGAGGCCGAGTGCACCGCCTACGTCGACGAGGTGTGGACCGACATGCGCCCGAAGAGCCTGCGCGAGCGCATGGAGAACGCCCGGGCCTGACCGGCTGCGGGACGGCAGCCGGCCGCGTGCGGGCCGGCCGGCCCCGTCCCCACCACCGCACCGCCGCGTCACCGAACCACCGAACCACCGAACCACCGAACCACCGAACCACCGAACCACCACGACCCGAGGAGAGCAGCATGACCCCTCCGCTGCGCACCGAGCACCTGGAGTTCATCCCCTACCGGACCGAGGACGAGGACGCCTTCGTCTCCCTGCTGCGCGACGCGGACGTGTGCCGCTGGATGGGCCAGGACCTCGTGCCCGAGCCGGACATCCGCACGCTGTTCCGCGCGATCCTGAGCGACGTCTACCCGCAGAACCTCTTCGACGTCTGGGGCCTCTGGGTGGACGGCGCGTACGCGGGCCACGCCGAGGTCAAGCGCGCCGGGAACGTCGACGGCCACGAGCTGGTCACCGCGCTGGCCCCGGCGTTCTGGGGCCGGGGCCTGGGCGGCGAGGTGGTGCGCGGCCTGATCCGCTACGCCGGTGAGGAGCTGGGACTCAAGGAGGTCTACGGCATGGTCGGCGCGGAGAACACGCCGAGCCTGACGATGTGCCACCGGCTCGGCTTCCGGCACCTGCGCGACGTGGTCGGGGACGACGGCTCGGTGACCAAGCTGGTGGCCATCTCCACGGACCAGGCCTGATCCGGGCCCGAACCCCGTACGGCCGTCCGGGGACACACCCGGGCGGTCACCTCCTCGGCACGGCGGGCCCGCTTCGTTAGGCTCGTCGGATGACACGACTGGGGACCACACGACTGGACGCCATCGACCGGGCCCTGTTCGACCGCATCGCCGCCGCGCCGCTGCACGGCACGCGGCCATGGCTGCGGGCGCTGAGCAGGGCCGCCGACCACGGGGTGCTCTGGACGGCCACCGCCGCCGTCCTCGGCACCGTCGGCGGACGCCGCGGCCGGCGCGCGGCCCTGCGGGGGCTCGGATCCCTGGCCATCGCCTCGGCCACCGCCAACACCGTCGCCAAACACGCCACCCGCCGCCCCCGCCCGGCGGCGGACGGCGTGCCCGCCATCCGCAGGCTGCTGCGGCAGCCCGTCACCACCTCCTTCCCCTCCGGCCACGCGGCCTCCGCGGCCGCCTTCGCCACCGGCGTGGCCATCGAGTCCCCGCTGCTGGGCGCGGCCGTCGCGCCGGTCGCGGCGGCGGTGGCGTTCTCGCGCGTCTACACCGGCGTGCACTACCCCGGCGATGTCCTCGCGGGCGCGGCCCTGGGGGCGGGCGTCGGCGTGTCCATCGCCTACCACTGCGCCAAGGCCGGCATCGACGTACTCCTGCTGGAGAAGGACCAGTTCGGCACGGCCACCACCGCGGAGACC